>JALSSW010000034.1 GCA_026984035.1 Planctomycetota bacterium | reverse complement strand
TTGAAAAGGCTGCTGCTGTAATGTTTTTTGCCGCTTCTCCCATCCACATGGAAAGATTCGCGGATTTACCTCCAAATCTTCCATTGGCAAAGGACTTATTCATCCTGTAGCGGACCCCTTTCATGATGAATACGTTGTTGCCATGAGTGAAGGAATCGAAGTCGAAGATTTGTTGATATCTTGTGGGGTACCAAGAGTAGGGAATGTTGTTGTTTGTGTTGCCTTGTTTGGCTCCTGATTTCGGAGAGATGGTGGTTGAGGTTTGAGCTGCTAAGCCAAAACATAAGATTCCGGCGGAAACCGAGGAAAAGAAAAGAGAGTAACTCATGATGCCTCCTAGAGGAACTTCATTAGGCCATCAGATCAATCCCCCCTCCCACGATGGAGAAGATTCCTTTTTTTAAAAATGAAAAAAGGATGAATGAGAGGAAGTTTTGAACGAATGGATGGATAAGAGTTTTGATCAGCCAGTTTTTTTCATGAATTCATGTTCGGAAAATGCAAAACCCAAAAAGAACCCTGCATGAATGCCCCGAGGAAGAGGACTTGCTCCCAAAAGGTTTTTCCCCATATATGCAAAAAATCTCAATTGGTTTTTTCTGTTTGGAAAGAGACCGAAGATTTCAAATTTGGAGCAAAACCATCCCCCAGGGGACACGAACTCGAATCAAACCGGACAGACTTCTTATGATAGCCAAAATCCTTGGGATGGACAGATTCGTTCTCAAAATATGGAACCTTTCCTCTGGTTGTCCGAAGCAAGTAAAGATCTTTTAGAAAGCTTGGTCCCAGGCCTTATAGAAAATATGCCTCTTTGATGCAGGGGAAGCAGGAAAAAAAGGGATCAAGCCATCTTGGCTTCCATGAAGGATGTCAGTTTCTTAGAAATTTCCTTCTCTCTCGCTGGCCACCCGAGAATGGCGTCGGCTTGGGCCTTGTAGGCAAGAACGACGCCCATCTTGGTCGGTTGAAGGAGAAGGATAATCACCTTGATGTCAATGTCCGAGGCCTTGAGCCGCCGACACCATTCAAAACGTTTTTCTTGACCTTTGCCAATCTCCAGAACAATGACATGCTCACGGTGGGCAGCAGGGTTGGGCACTTCCGCCTTGGGTCTTTTGTCAAAAACAAGTCCAACTCTTCTACACGCTGTCCGGAGGGTTTTAAGGACTTGGGGCTGAGTCCCATAGACCGCGAGGTGTCCTCGGATGGGTGCATCCTCAAACTCCTCGTCCTCGTCATCGTCTCCATCTCCTCCGGGGGAGTGGAATCCGATTGCTGCACCATTGAGTTTTTCTGCAGCATCGAGAGGGATCAGAAGATATCCCTTGTCCTGGGGGTAATCCCCAATCTGGCAAGTGAAGGGGTACAGAAGAAATGTATCCTCAGGAAGGATATTCGGATCGCTGGAGAGGAAATCCAGCTTGTCAAATGCGCCCAGGCGAATGTTGACCTTCCCCTTGGCTGCTCCCCGAAGGGTTTCATCCAAAGCCGAAAAAAGGATGTTGCCGACTTCCCCGAAAGCTTCATCGTCCTCTTCTGTCCATGTTCCTGTTTTGCGTGATTGCCCGACGACTTCTTCGGGGATCATGCGGAGAAGAGAGGACAGGGTGATGGACGCTGGCCAAGAGAACAGGATGGAGATCCTTCCCTCGTAGTCTTTCTCGAGGTCTCCATGAAGGTGGGTAAATTTCTCGTTCAGCTCTTGTTGAAGAAGCTCATTGTTGGTGATTTTGGGGGCAGAGGGTGTCAAGGTGACATCTTTGTCCACAAGAGATTGAATGTTGGTGGCGATCGCCTGGAGACTGTTTTTTGCAATCTCCGTGATCTTCGTGTCACTGCCTGAAACAATTTGAAATGATTCTTTCACTCTTGCACTTCGCTAAGAATTGAGATCAATCCCTGTTGGCTTCAACGGAGAAGCTCACAGATAGGGGCTTCCCTCCAACTTGATAATCCCGAGTGAAACCCCGGACAATTTTGCTTCCTGGGGAGGTGTGTATCTGTTGTCCATCAATGATCGCAGGGGCTGCCAGGTCCATTTTTACCCCACCCTCTACCGCAGTATTTTTCAAATTACCTCCTACCATGTTGGCAAATTCCCCAAGAGCGTCGGCTACATCTTCTTCAGGAATGGTTTCATCAGGACCCATCATGAGGAGGGCTGCCGTAACCATTTTTGCGCATTCCCTGGTTGTGCTGACTGCGATGGATCCCGTTGCTGTTCCTGTGAATCCCAGGATTGCGAGCATTTCGGTCCCCTCTGCTGGATGCACCCCGTCTTTTCCTCCCATTGATTCGATGGGGAGCGGGATCATGGTCTGGAAAATCTCTTTGACCATTGCATCCAATTTGTCAGTGAGGTCGATTTCAAGTACTCCAGACATTCGGAACTCCTGGGGTGGGGGCTTTGGATTTAGCCAATAAAAGGTCCGAGGACAGTCTGGACCTGCTCAGGAGTAAAGGGTTTCTTTAAGTAACCATTGGCTCCACGCGTCCTTGCCTCATTGACGACATCGTTACTGCCTTCGGTCGTGATCATGACCACCGGGGTGGAGGGGCCATATTTTTCCCGCACAGCGGCGAGGAAGTCGAGTCCGTTCATGTTGGGCATGTTGACGTCGGAGAGAATCAGGTCGACCGAATTGCCCTCGAGAGCGCTCAGGCCTTGGACTCCATCTCCGGCCTCTACGAAGTTCTCGACTTTAAAACCTGCCTGGCGAATTCCACGCATGATGATTTTGCGCATGGTCCCAGAGTCATCTACAATAAGAATATTAGCCATTCCTTGCTCCTCGAAAAAATTTGGATCATCCCTTTCCAGTTTTTTTCGGGTTCTTATGGAAGGAAACTCAAGCCTTTTTGAGGTGCGAGAGGTACAGAAGGGGCCGGGCTTCCCCAATATCCAAATATTTGCCTTTTCTTGGATGCAGAAAACCCCTCGGCAGGGTTTTGGAATCGCCCACCGGAGGGGTTTGGTCTCGGAGAATCTGAAGATAAGGGAAAGGCGCAGATCGCCTGTCCCAGGTAGCAATGGATCCTTGGAATCCCAGAAGTATGGATAAAGCCGATGGATTTCCGGGAAGCCTTTGGCTCAGACTCCCAATCCCTCATGGGAGATCGTTTGAATTTGGATCTTGAGGCGAGACATCACGTTGCTGTGGATCTGGCAAACTCGGGATTCTGTGAGAGACATAATGTCTCCAATCTCCCGCATGGTGAGACCTTCATAGTAATACATGATGATGATTAACCGCTCTTTCTTCGTCAGATTCCGGGTAATGAGTTCCAGGACATCCTGCTGTTGCATGGCCTGAATCGGGTCGCAACCCTTCTTATCTTCGATGATTTCGACTTTTTCCATGTCGCTTCGATCTTCTCCGTCATCAATTTTATCGGAGAGGGAAAACATCGCCTTGGGGGAAGCTTCTGTTTTCAAAGCTGAAAGTTCTTGGATGGAAATGTCCATCTCGCGGGCCAGATCATAGTCGTTGACTTCATTGCCACTCTTGGCTTCCAGCTTGGCAATGGCTTTTTGGAGCCGATGTGCTTTGAGGCGGACGAGCCTGGGAACCCAATCTTGGCTCCTGAGTTCATCAAGAATGGCTCCTCGAATCCTGGTGGAACAGTATGTCTTGAACTTAATCCCTCTCTTGAGGTCGAAACCTCGGATTGCGTCCATGAGTCCAAAAGTCCCAGCACTGATGAGATCGCCAAGCTCGATGGAGCGGGGGAGGGTTTGGAGAAGGCGCTCTGCGATGTATTTGACGAGAGGAAAGTGAGTTTCAACCAGGATGTTACGCAGGTTGTCATCATCGGTTTTCTTGAAGACCTTCCAGATCTTCATTAGGCGTGCTTCCTCGATTTTTTTCTTCTCAGAGTTGCTCAGTTCGGGAGTGGGAACTCTGAGGGGCTGTTCGCGGGGGTTTTTCTTCGTTTTGGGATTGCGGGATGTCTTCTTTGCCTTTTTGGCCCTGGAATCTGTGCCCTTGGCTGTCTTCTTGCTTGTTGTCCTGGTTGCCTTGGTTTTTGTCGTTTTTTTAGTATTTGCTTTGGCCGTTGTTTTCTTGGAAGAAGTCGTTTTTGAAGCCGCTTTGGAAGAGGAACGTTTGCGAGTGTTGGTCGTGGCCATCGATAGCACCTTGGTTGGAGTGAAATAAGGAAGAAGGCGTTGGTCTACTTCCCTATAGGGCTTCGAAGGTCGAGACTGATCCAGAAGATGGCGGGATATAAAAAAAACCAAGATCTCCATAGAATATGTCAATGATTTCCATTGTTGACAGGATGAAGTCTCGGGCCCGTGCGCAGGGTCGCCTGATCGGATGATCAAGGAGGAGCTCTTGATGGGTTCCTCGAGGGGATGCCCCCTGCTCGTTCGCGATACTTCCTTCGGTAGCCTGGCAGCCTGTTTTGGTGTTTCGTTAGAAGCACCAAGGGGGAGGTCCATGGCTTTGCGTCCCTACCTTTCGATAGGTTTGCCCTTGTCGGGAAGATTGATTTTGGAAAGAACGAGGCCGGGAATCCCCATTGGGTTCGTCCCGACCTGAATTGATCGGTCAAGCCCAAGCCTGTGTTCAGAAGAAAATAAAAAGAAACCTGGCTAATACTTAAGGAGAGCTTTTAAGTCTTTATTCCCCATTCGTTTGCGTCCACCCAAAAATTCAAGTTCGACGAGGACCAAGCAAGAGGGGACAATTGCCCCAACATCTTCAAGAAGACGAATCGAAGCCTCCATGGTTCCGCCGGTTGCGAGGAGGTCGTCCACCACAAGGACCTTTTCTCCTTTCTGAACAGCGTCCTGATGAATCTCTATCGTATCGGTCCCGTATTCAAGGACATACTCAACCTGGGACGTTTTCCAGGGAAGCTTCCCTGGTTTGCGGATGGGGATGAAGCCCACGCCGAATTCTTTAGCGAGGGCTGCGCCGAAAATGAAGCCCCTGCTCTCGATCCCCGCGATCTTATCGAAAGATTCATCTGCCACGAGGTTGGCCATTGAGGAAAGACAGAATCGATACGCTTTTGAATCTCCCAGAAGAGGGGTGATGTCTTTGAATGTGATGCCTTCCTTCGGGAAGTCGGGAACATCGCGAATGTATTGGTCTAAGTCCATGATCGGTCCTCTTGCTTCCTTGTGTTCATCGTTGGTTCGCTTTGTGGGCTGGTGAGGCATTCGCTCTCGTGTTCTTTTTTACATTTGTTCTGGGGCGGAGACTCCAAGGATTCCCAGGCCTGTTTGGAGGATTTTTCGGCTGGCAGCGACAAGAGCAAGTCGGGCTTTGGTTCGTTCTGGATCATCCCCCAGGACTCTATGATCTCGAAGATAGCTGTGGATCTCCGAAGCAATGCGGATCATGAGACTGGTCAAGACCGAAGGCTCATTCTTTTCCACAGCGCGTTTCAAGGTTGGTCCGAACTCCATCATAGTGAGAAGTACGGTTCCTGCATCCTCAAGAAGGTCAAAGTTGATCTCTCCTTCTTCAAGGACCGAATCGATGGAAACCCCTGCTTTTCGAAGGATGCTGGAAAGCCTGGCTCCAGCATATTGGACGTAAGGGCCTGTCTCACCTTCAAAGCTGAGCATCTCCTTCCAATCGAATTTGACATCCTTGATCCGCCCATTTTTGAGGTCATTGAAGATAATTGCGGAAACGCCGACTTCTTCCGAGATGGCTTCTTTGTCAGGCAGGTCGGGGTTTTTCTTTTCAATGATTTTGCGAACCCCTGCGACCGCTTCATCCAGGACCTCATCCAAAAAAATGGCATTTCCGGAACGGGTTTTTCCTTTTTCCCAGCGTCCTTTTTCCTCGTTAAAGAAAAGAATTAGGCCGAAGTCAATGTGTTGTACGTCTTTTGCCTGGGGCCAGCCGAGTTTCTCCAGGACAAGGGCCAATTGCCGAAAGTGCAGCTTTTGTTCGGAGCCCACAACGTAGAGAGCTTTGTCGAATTTGTAAGTTTCTCTTCGGTAGAAGAGCGCTGCGAGATCCCGGGTGGCATAGATGGTTGTTCCATCGCTTTTGCGTAAGATGCAGGGAGGAATCTTTTGTTCGGGAAACTCTACCACAAGGGCCCCATCCGAGATTGTGGTGATCCCAGCATCTTCAAGTTTTTCGACTACAGCCTCCATCTTGTCCTCATAGAAGCTTTCCCCTGTTACATGGTCGAACTCCACGCGAAGCCTTCCATAGGGACCTTGGAATGCTTTGAGGCTGATGTCCCGCAGCTTGCGCCAAAGAGCACGTTCATCGTTATCCTCTCCCGATTCCAGTCGGCGGAAGGCTTCGGCTGCTCGTTCTTTGAGTTCAGGCCGTTCCTTCTCTTCCTTTTGGTAGCGAACATAAATTTCAAAAAGGTGCCGCATGGGATCGCGAACTAAGGCTTCTTCATCGCCCCATTCCCGCCAAGCGACAATGATCTTGCCGAACTGGCTCCCCCAATCTCCTAGGTGGTTGATCCCATGGACCTCATGTCCGGTAAAGCGATAGAGACGCCGAAGGGCTGCACCGATGACGGTTGAGCGCAGATGCCCCAGATGGAAGGGTTTGGCAATGTTCGGGGAGGAAAAGTCGATGACGACGCAGAGATCATTGGATGGCCAAGGGCCAAAGGGGGGGCGCCCCTCAAGGATCCCTTGAATGACATTCTCGGCGAGTTTCCCCCTGTCCAGCTTGAAGTTAAGGAAAGGCCCCAAAGCCCTGACCTCTGCAATTACCTGGTCGGAGTGAATGTGTTCCGCGAGCATGGAAGCAGCTTCAGCTGGATTGGTACCTAAAGCCTTTGCATAGGGGAAGCAGGGTAAACCTAAATCACCATGTTCGGGTTGTCGGGGGCGATCAAGGGAGATTGGGAGCTGATCGGCTTTCGTCCCAAGGAGTTCTTTGAGTGCGCTTCTGACGATGTTTTCCAAGTAGGTGTTCGGATCTAGAGTTTCAGTCTTCACTCCCAATTCTCCCAGCGTTCGTAGTGCTCTTGGAGCATCTTTTCGAGTTCGTCCTTCTTCTTTTGCAAGGACTTCAATTTATTTGCATCTTTCCAAAGTTCAGGATTGTCCCATTCTTTTTGGAGAGCTTCCTTCTCTTCTTCCAGTTCGAAGATCTTCTCCTCGAGTTTTTGAAAAGCCCAAGGATTTCGGATTTTGCTCTCCTTCTTTTTTTCTTTTGAGGAGGCTCCTTCGGAGGAGGATTCGCGAGGGCTTGTTTTGGTTTTTTTTACTTCTACCTTTTTCCTTGCGGATGATTTCCGGTGGCGTTGCATGGATTCTTCGAAGTCATTGAAGTTGCGATGTTGGGTGATGCCATCGGGTTGTAGCTCAAGGATACGTGCGGAGAGAGTGTTGAGGAACCATCGATCGTGGGAAACCATGATGACCGTTCCGTTGAAAGAGGCCAGAGCGTCTTCCAAGGCTTCTCGAGAGGAGATGTCCAAATGGTTGGTAGGTTCGTCGAGGAGAAGGATGTCGACCGGTTGGGTTACGAGGCGGGCGAGGGCGAGGCGGCGTTTTTCTCCTCCAGAAAGGACTTCTACCAACTTGCTGATGTCTTCCTCGAAAAAGAGGAAACGGGCAAGATGGGATCGGCACTGTCCTTCGGTCCATTCAGGTATCAGGATATGCAGGGCTTCAAGAACGGTCCCATGAGAGGGCAGGTCTTCCATTTCCTGCCGGAACCAGGAAACTCGGAGTTTTTTTGCCTTCTCAATTATGCCTTCGTCGGGGCTCATGTTTCCTGCAATTAAGCTCAATAAGGAGCTCTTGCCGATTCCGTTTCGACCGACGATCCCAATATGCTCTCCATGCTGCACCCGGAAGCTCACACCCTTGAAGAGAGGTTTGTTTTTTTCGTAACCGAAGCCTAGGTCTTCAACCTCGAGGACTGTTTGGCCTTCGAGCCCTTTAGCAGCTCCAAATCGAAGCCCCATGGATCGATTGTCCCCTGGTGGGGGGGCCAGGCGTTTGAGGCGTTCCAGGCGCTTGAGGCGTCCCTTGGCCTCCGCGGTCCGACGGCTCCCCATGTGGCGACGGATGAAATCCATTTCCTTGGCGATGAAGTCGGTTTGTTTTTTAAAATCCCGCAAGGCGGTTTTGAGGCCGAGTTCCTTTTGTCGGCGATAGCTGGAGTAGTTGCCTGGATAACGAGTGATTTTGCCTCCTTCCACTTCGATGATGGCGTTAGCCACTCGGTCGAGGAAGGTTCGGTCATGGGAGATGACAACAAAGGCCCCCCGATGGTTTTTCAGGTGATCTTCAAGGAAGCGGATACCTCCGAGGTCGAGGTGGTTTGTGGGCTCGTCCAACATCAAAAGGTCAACGGGACGCAAAAGGCAACGAGCAAGTTCAAGCCGGACTTTTTGTCCCCCCGAAAGGGTGGATGCATCCTGCTGTCGGTCTCTTTCGGAAAATCCCAAGCCTTGGAGGGCGCGATCGGCTAACAGGTCTCGCTTCCAGCCCCCTCCTGCTTCGAAGGTCTGGGAACACGCTTCATAACGTCGCATGATGCGTTGGTCTTCCGGGTTTTCCTCCATCTTGTTTTCGAGTTGCCGTAACTCCTTTTCCAACGCTTCAAGGTCTGCGAAAGAAGATTGGAGGGCTTGAAGGACTGTTTGACCCGGGGGGAAAGAGGGGATCTGGGAGGTTCCCGCAATGTTGAGGTCTTTACGGGCAGAGCGGATCCCTTTATCCGGTGTGTCTTCCCCCGTGAGGACTCGGAAGAGGGTCGTCTTTCCTTCGCCGTTGTCTCCCACAACCCCGATGTGGTCCGTTTCGTCAATACGGAGAGAGGCTTCGGAGAAAATAATCCGATCCCCATGATTCCTTTCGACGCGACTTAGGGAAATCAGTGTCAAGGATGCCCCCCTTGTTTTCCTCGGGCTCTTTAAGCCTGAAGTTCCGCGATTTTTTGAGTCACTTGAGGGACCAATTCACGGAGCATGGATTCGTCCATGGCAAAGCGTCCGCCAGCGGTCTTGAAGAGATCAGGGAGAGGCCGACTTCCCCCCAGGGAGAGAGCGTCTTTATACGCTTGGACTGCTTTGTCATGGTCCTTGCGTTCATTGATCCAGACTTGAAAGGCCCCAATCTGGGCGATGGCGTACTCGATATAGTAGAAGGGGGCACTGAATAGGTGGGACTGTCTTTGCCAGAGGTGGTCCTGGAAGGGTTCCAGTCCACTGTAATCCACATGAGGTCCAAAACGTTGGCGAACCTCATTCCACTTCGCTTTTCGCTCTTCCCTATTGTGTTCGGGGTGCGTGTAGACCCAGTGTTGGAAGGCGTCAATTGTTGCGACCCAACTAAACGTTGCCAACGCATCCTTGAGGAAGGAGGCGAAGCCTTCTCGTGCTTCTTCTTTGTCGATGACGCGGTCCATTCTTTCGAAGCCTAAGAGCTCCATGCTCATGCTTGCAACTTCTGCGAATTCCATGGGGGAATGACGATAGGAAACAAGAGGTTCGTCGCGACAGAGGAGGGAGTGAAAAGCGTGTCCTCCCTCATGCAAAAGGACGCGAAGATCACGCTGCGATCCCACGGCGTTGATGAAGATGAAGGGTAAGCGGATGTCTTCCAGGACGTATTGATAACCCCCTGGTGCTTTTCCTTCCCGCGACATTAGGTCGAGCATGTTGTTCCGCACGAGTTTGTTGAATTCCTCAGCGAAACAAGGATCGACCTCATCAAAAATCTTTTTTGTTAGGGAAACATAGCCATCCTGATCTTCAAAGGGACGAGAAGGTTCTCCTCCACTGAGTTTCACAGAAGTATCCCAGGGACGAAGGGTCCCTAGACCAAGCTTTTGTTTCCGTTCCTGGGCAAAGTCTTCGAGAACTGGGACCACCACTTTCTCGACGGCCTGGTGAAAGGCTTCACAGTCAGAAGGCCCGTAATCGAAACGATGCTTTTTCTCAAAGGCATAATCACGATAATTTTCAAAACCGGCATTCTTCGCGATTTTTGTTCTGATATTTACCATTTTGTCGAAGATGTCTTCGATCTTCTCGACATCCTCAAGGCGGCGCTCAGCTACCTTCCTCCAAGCCTTTTCTCGGAGGTTCCTGTCCGTTTCCTCGAGAAGGGCTCCTGCTTGTTGCGCGGTCAAGGTCTTTCCATCGAGTTGGATCGTAACCTTTCCTTGGATCTGTGAGTAAGCAGCACCCAAGGCAGCATCTTCAGCCTCAAGTTTGGTGTTTTCCTCACGGAAAAGCTCCGCGTCTTTTTCTGCTCCCTTGATGTAGACCTCGTATCTTTTTCCCAGCTCATTTTTGAAGGGAAATTTGAGGAAACGTTGGTTCAGCTGATCGGAGAGGACACTGAACCTCGGGATGACATTTTTCTGGAAGGAGAGATAGGCCTCGCGCGCTTTTTCGTCCTGAGTATCACAGGTCATGGAGATATATCGCCGAGCGCGGGCTGCACCAACCTGAGCAAAAAGCTCGGAAAGATCCAGAGTCCATTGCTCGAGGTCTTGAACAGTGGGAACCTCGCGGGTGAGAAGCTCCTGGACTTTGGTCTCCAGGGCTTCGAGACTCGTGGGATCGAAGCCCTCTTCCAAAAAGCGGCGAGGGGGGAGGCCAATATCCGGTTTCGTGGTTAGTTGCATTCTTCTCTCCGGGGAGGGCTTAAGTGGGGAAACCTGTGAAAACGGGAGAGAATCCTACCTGAGACTTCCTTGGATCCAAGGAATGGGATGAGGTTGTTGGAAGTCTTTGCCTTTGAATCCTCTCCAAGAATGGCCGGGGCCTTTTCGGGTCAAGGGACAGCTGTCCCCTTCCCAGGACATGGGTTCTTTTGCCGAAGGCCCTCACTCTTCGCTTTTCGCTCCATAGGTTCCCCCCAGAGAACGACTTAGATAAAAAGAAGCCAAAAGGGACACCCTTTCTTGGATCCCATTGAGAGTGGTACGCCACCTGCTCATGCCTTCCATCATGAAAAACCCTCTTCTTGCTATTCTCTTTTTTTTCATTCCTTTCGTCTCTTCCTGTGGTGTCGATGGGGAGATCATCATTCCTGTGGATTATCATGCTGCTTCCATTGAAGTTCGAGTAACGGACGGTTTCGGGCATGCTTACCAGGGCGTAGAAGTGCGCCTGGTCTCCTGTTGGAACGAATGGAGCAACCAGTGGGTGCAAGCCTGTGGAAGCTGTTCCTTCCGGCAAACCGGGGCGTTTGGCTCCGTCTTTTTTGGAGCCCGCGCCTTGGCAGAGTCCGGGCTGGGGTTTGTTGAGGCTCCCGCCGGCTATGCCGCCCTTAGTTCGGACATCTTCGAAGATGAAGCGACCCTTCGACTTAGGGTTGGCGCGCCTGCTCTCGGGTATGTGATTGTGGACGTTCCTTTGAGTTACTTGGATCCCAACAAGCTGGTGGAGATCGAGTTTTAATCGTCCTCTCCCGGCTTACTCGTGGCGGAGGGCTTCCACTGGATCCATTTGTGCGGCTCGCCAGGCTGGATAAAGCCCAAAGAGGATCCCGACTCCTGCGGAGATACCGAAAGCTAAGATGGGGAAGGTTGGGGAGACAATGGTGGTAATGTTGGAATACCACTCGACGACGGCTGGAATGGTAATCCCGAGGAGGATCCCAAGGATCCCGCCCATGCAGGAGAGGACAACTGTTTCAACGAGAAATTGGGCAATAATATGGCGTTGTTTTGCGCCCAAAGCCCGGCGGATTCCAATCTCACGAGTGCGCTCGGTGACAGTGGCGAGCATGACATTCATGATTCCAATACCTCCCACCAAGAGGCTGATCCCCGCAATGGATCCCAAGACAATGTTGAAGATGCGTTTGGTGTCCTCCGCTTGTCTTAGGAGCTCAAGGGGGACAATCACCGCAAAGTCCTTTTTCTTGTGTTGGTCGGCCATGATTTTGCGAATCGCGGCTCCGGTTCCGAGAACCTCCTCATTCCCTAAAACTTGCACTTTAATCCGATGCAGTTGAACTCTCTCCATCTCCCTGCTCCCCGCAGATGTTTTTACAATGAGTTCTCCGAAGAAGGAGATGGCTGCGGTGAGAGGGACAAAGATCCCCTGTCGCATTCGGTCGGCGGATTTTCCGGTGTTCCCTCTTTCCGGTTCTGCGAGTTGGCCGATGACTCGGAAGATCTCTTTGCCGATTCGAATGTTTTTGTCGATCGGGTTGGTCAATCGAAAGAGTTTGCGGGCGATTTCCGAGCCAATGACGGCCACATTCCTTTTTCGTTGAAGATCGATGCGTGTCAGGAAGCGCCCCTCTTTTAATTGAACTCCTGTAACTTCGCTATAGCCGGGGACAGTTCCGAGGACGATGGTGGGAACGATGGTTTCCGAATAGCGAACTCGCTTTGGTATCTCACGAATCGGTATTACCACTTTGACAGCGGGAAGTGTATCTGCAATGAGTTCCGCATCTTGGTAGGTCAAGCCGTATTCTTGTGCGGTCCAGGCACTCTGTTCCTGCTGTGTATTTTGGTCTGGAGGTTTGCGGCTCTCGAGGATGATGTTGTTGGATCCGAGCGCCTTGATTCGTTCTTGGGCTTCGTAGCTTGCTCCTTCGCCGATAGAGAGCATGGCGATTACGGAGGAGACACCAAATAAAATGCCGAGCATCGTCAAGGCTGAACGAAGTTTGTGCAGCATCAAACTTTTGAAACCGAGTCTGATGGTTCGAATCATGGATCCTCGGTGCATTAGAGAGGACTCCTGTCAAGATGGGTGATTTTCAAAACCTTACCGTCTCGTAGTTCTAGTTTGTGCCCGGCCCGATCTGCAACTTTATCGGAGTGAGTCACCATGATGATGGTCATTCCTTCTTGGTGGAGTTCATCAAGGAGGGTTAGGATTTCCTTTTCCGTTTTTGAATCCAGGTTCCCTGTGGCTTCATCCGCCAGGAGAATCAAGGGCTCGTTCATCAGAGCCCGGGCAATGGCCACCCGTTGCTGTTGGCCTCCGGAAAGTTCATTTGGCCGATGATGAAGACGGTCCTTAAGTCCGACTCGGTCGGCGAAGCGTTCGGCTCGTTCCTTTGCAACGCCTGGTTCGCTTTCCTGGTAAAAGAGGGGGACTTCCAGGTTTTCCAGGACGGTGAGCTGGGGGATGAGATTGAAGGATTGAAAGATGAACCCAATCCGTTGGCCGCGTATCTCTGAAAGGGCATCGTCATCGAGCTGGTTTACATTGGTTCCCCCCAAGAAATAAGTCCCACCTGTAGGACGGTCTAAGCACCCGAGGACGTTGAGAAGAGTGGATTTCCCGGATCCCGAACGACCAATGATTGACCAATACTGGCCCTTGTGAATAGAGATGTCGACGCCATCAAGGGCGCGGACGACATTGTCTCCCATTTTGTATATGCGTTCGACTCTGTCGAGTCTTACGAGTTCGTCATCGGCGGGTCCGGACATTTTGGTGGAAGGTTGGATCTCAGAATGGGGGTGAATGGTTTCAGTTTCCATCCTGTCCTCTCATTGGGCTTCCAGGTTTCCTATGGCCCTTCCTCCCTTTTCTTCCGCGTCCCCCCCTCATTGCCGCCATTTTCTCTTTGATGACAGGGTCTGCCATGATCTTTTTCCGAAGTACGGGATTTTTAAAAAGATCCCGGAGGCTTGTAATTTCGGAAGCCTCCTCGGGGAAGCGGGCCTTGATGGCCTTGAGAATGGATGCGGTTCTGCTGACCCGGGAGCCACTGGCTTCACGAGGTTTGTTGGCGGCCTTGAAGGAATGATTTCTGGGTTTTTCTCTGCGAGTAATCCCCCCTAAGACCTTTTTTTCGCTCAGTTCTTTTTGGCTTGCTGCAGAAGCTTCGTTTTCCTTTTTCTTGAGCTCACTTTCGAGTTTCTTATTTTCCTTTTTGAAGGTGGGCGCTTCGATGCCCTCAGGTTCTCTCAAGAGGACCTTATCTCCTTTGCGCAATCCCTTTTTAATCTCGATGAATTTATCATTCGTCAGGCCTACTTGGACGATTTGGGCTTGAGGTCGTCCTTCAGCCATTTTCCAAACATAGAGGACTCTGCCTTGGCGATTGATACATTGTACCGGCACGGCAAGGACATTTTTTAGGTCCGCGACCTGGATTTCCACCGAAGCGGATTGTCCCGGCCTCAAAATGGTGGTGTCTCCGAAAATTTTGATTTTGGTCGTGTAGAGCTTGATGTCCGGTGAGAACCAAGAACTCCGGGAATCCGGGACAACGGAGACGCGTGAAACTCTGCCAAAGAAAACTTTGTCAGGGACCGCGTCCACCTTAAGTGTCACCTTTTGGCCCACAGAAATACGATCGATTTGGGTCTCATGGATGCTGGTTTTTGCACGGATTGTGGAAACGTCGGGAAGCATGATGATGGATTGTCCTTGGCGGACTTCGGTTCCTTCATCGATTGGGGATTGGGATCGGCGGTTGCCGACGGTCGCATAAACAACGAGTCCATCCTGGGGGGCATACAGAACGCTGGCTTCGACTTGGCGTTGGAGTTTGGCCAACTTGGATTTTTCGAGTTCATCCTGGCGTTGTTTTGAAGCCAACTCAGCCTTCTGTTGAGCGAGTTGAGCTTCACAGCGAAGCTTGGTGCGGATGAGTTGGGCTTCAGCTTCCTTGCAAGCGGCCCTTAGTTCTCGGTCCTTTTTTTTCAGTGTGTAGGTTTGAAGGATATGCAGTCGGTTGCGGGCCAGTTTGAGTTGATTGCTGGCCTTGAGTACAGCGATGCGGTCTGCTTCGAGATCCAGGTCGGTTACGTATTTCTTTTCATGCAATCGCCTCGTCCATTCCAGGCGACTTTTTGCTCTTCGGAGATCTTCTCCGGCCAGTTCAATCTGCGATTGGGCATCGACCAGCTGTTGGTCGCGTTCGCCCATCTCTTTCATCGTCTTTTTGCCACTGCCTACGTCCTTCCCGAGAAATTTCTCAAGGTCGAGTTTGGCGAAGAGAAGGTCATTCCTCGATTTCTCAATCTCAGAAGCATTTTTGTTCTTTTGGATTTCGAAGTTCTTTTGAGCGGTAATAAAGGCTGCTTCCGAGCGAGCAACCGATATTTTCTGTGTCTCAAGTCGATCTCGAATCTGGCTCACGTCGAGTTCAGCGACCTTTTGGCCTTTTTTTACGGGGGTCCCCTCTGGGATCAGCCAAAGGATGGTCGCTCGTCCTTCAATCTGCGAGCGAAGGTCGACAGAGGTTCCTGCTTCGAGCGTGGCGGACTCGACAATGGTTACCCGGAGCTCGCGATTGGTGACTTCGAACTGGTCTGCGGCGACAATCCGTCGCTCCCCATTGTTGCCTGCCCAAGGCTTCCACAAAACGAGGGCGCCTCCGATCAGGACTACCGCAATTGTAAGTTGACTTGCTTTCATTTGTTTTTGCCTTTGGGCAGGATTGTTTCTTTGCTGGCCTTCCGGGGGGTCTCCGACTTTTTCCTAGAGGTTTTCCCTGATGCTTTTGAGCTTTTCTCTTTCTTTTGGGATTGAGTCCATAGGCGAATCGCTGAGGGGTCTAGGGATAAACCCTTTTTCCCAACATCCAAGAGCTCGAGGTCTCTAAGCAATTGAAGCTTCCTCAATACGTAGTCTACTAGGGCGGATGTAAGCGAGTTTTGAGAGGAGAGAAGGGATTGTTCCGCCTCGAGATAATCTCGAGTGCTGGCTCGCCCTGCGTCGATGAGCATCAAAGTGCTCTCAACGCGCTGCTTTGCCAATGCCACCGCTTGTTCTTGGATTTTGAAGCTTCGGAAGGCTAACTCGAGATCTCGGAGTTCCCCTCGGATTTGCTGAATCACTTGATCAATAAAAAGACTGTAATTTCGTTTTTCGGCTTCATAAGCGATCAGAGAACTTCGATACACATTCCGTTCCGCAACTTTGTTGAGCGGGAGATCAAGAGCCAGGCCGACTTCCCATTGAAACTTGTGAAAGTTCATTTTGTAGGGTTTGTTCCCCTGGTTGGGAACGTCGATCGAGGCACTCAGATCCAGGCCCATCTTTAGCGCATCAGCAGCTACTTGGACCTGTCTTGCGGCGTCTTCGAGCTGGTCCTTACTGTTTTGAATGTCCAGCCGGTGAGTCAGGGCAATGGCGATGGCTTCCTTGGAAGAGATCTTTTGGGCTTCGACACCGAAAGCTTGAAATTTTTGGAGGATACTCCTGTCGAGTTGGAGCTCACTTTCGACGGGAAGCCCAAGGGTGATTTTGAAGCGGTCAAGGCTTGTTTTGAGGCGTGAGCGAGCACTGATCGTCCGGTCCTGAGCGGAAAATTCTTGCTGGCGTGCTTGGTCCACCTGGAAGGGGGGAAGCCTTCCAGCTTTGGCCATGGCCTCGGCCCGTTCGCGGTTAAGCCGGAGACTTTTTAAGTTGGCCTCTTGGTTTTTGAGGGTGTTGTCAAGCTCGAGGAGGTTGAGATATTCGTTGACGATGTCAATGCAGAAGGTTCGTCGAAAGCGTTCGAAATTGCGGACTTCGTAGATTACGTTTCGCTCGGCTTGGGTTAGAGGTTCGAGGGTTACTTTGCTTCCGAATCCGGCAAGGAGAGGTTGGGTAATGCTAAGGGAGAGGAGAGAGCTGACATTCCAACCACCTCCGCTGGTGAAGACTTTGACGAAGTTGTTGAGGAATCCTCCAAGGACTCGTGCCCCGCTGGAGAGGATTTTGGATGCGTTCAAGGAGCCGGAAGCGGTTCCTTGGCTGGAAAGATCCTTGCCCGTTCCATCGGCCCTTCCATTGGCATTACCAGAAAAAATGGTGCTGTACCGGTTGCGCTGTCCTGTGAGCGAGAGGGCTGAGAGGTAGAGGCGCTCTTTTCGAGTCTGGAAGTCCCGACTGTTTTCCGCTGCGATTTGAAGGGCATGATCGAGGTCGAGGCGAACAAGGGGGGCCTTGCCTGCCTTAATCTTGGCGAGGAGTCGATCTCTGAGGGGGTGCTTTGCCGCGTTAATGGAAAAAACCGAGCGGTTTTTGGAGGCTGCTTTCCCGAGGACGGCTTCCCGTTTATTTCCAAGGATCTTATAAACCTCTTCATCTGCTTCCTTTCGGTAGGCTTCGGCGGAGCAGGCTGAAAGAAATAAGGTGCCGAGAAGGAAGGTTTGCTGGAGGAGGCTCTTGTCCATGAAATCCAAAAGGGGTTGTAAGGATAAAGGCCTTTGTCTACGCAGCCTCCAGCTTAGGTGACAGATATTTTTCCCGGAAGAATGGGTGTCCCCCTTTGTGGACAAGCCTGGGTGGATATGGCTTGGCCCTTGCCTAGGCCCAGAAGGGGAAGGCAACTTTGCACTACCTTGGCCCAGCTCCTGGTGGCGCGGATGTTTTGGGAGACTTCATAGGCTTCTGCTTGGAGGGTTTGAAGACCTTGGACTCCAAGGATGAGGGCTCCGGTAAGTTCTTCCAGCTGAGGCTCGAGCCAAAAAGGGCTTCCTGCGCAGGGCTCTTTGATTTTGCAGGGCATCCGTTTGGCCGAAATGGTGATAGATCCCAATTCCTGGACGAAATCGCGGCTTGCGCCTCCGGCTGTGGTGATGATGGGGAGGCCGCAGGCCATGGCCTCGAGAAGAGGCATTCCAAAGCCTTCTCCCCGATAGGGGTGCACCAAGAGGTCGGCGCTGCGGTAGAGATCTGCCATTTGCTCGTCGTTGAGGTCGTCCTGGATGATTTTAATTTCCGCAAGGCTTGGGTCTCGGGATGCTTGCTGGGCCTGGGATGCGCAGGGGTTCTGGCGATAGGCGGAGGTGGGAGAAGCTTTGAGAAGGAGGCGGACGGGATCCCCGGGGCCAAAGGCGTTCTTCCAGGCCTGGAGGAGGAGGTCGATACCTTTGCGTTTTGCAAAACCCCCAACGAAGAGGAATGTGGTTTTGGACTTGGGGTGGGAGGTCTTTCGAGGGAAGAAACAATCCGGGTCGATGCCATGGGGGACAAGGTGCAGGCGCTCTGGAGGGATGCCGGCTGCGAGGAGGTTGTCCTTCACATATTGGGAGTGGACCCAGATCTGGTCTGGAGCGTGGAGGGATCCGGTGGGGCCGGAGAAAAGGCCGGCGAGGCTAAGAGGTGGAGGACCGAACTCCCAATCGAAGCGGAGGATCCATTTGCCATGGTCGGGAATGCGAAAGGAGACAGGCCATCCGCTGCGCAGGGTATGGGTGGGCCGTTGGCCAGAAGGGATGCAGAGGGGGAGGAGGTCTGCATCCCGGAGGGGGTCGCTGGTAGCGTCCATACGAGAGTGCAGTTCGATGGGAAGGTTGGGACATTGTGCGCGGAGGGCGCGGGTGAAAGAGCGGGTGATGCGGCCGTAGGAGGAGGATTCGAAGACCGGGCCTTCGAGGCGGAGAAGGGGAGATGTGGGGTTTGGGGCTGGCTCTTGGATGGCTCCCTGGACGAGGCGGCGGATTCGTTCAGGGGTGAAATGGCGTTGAACATGCCGAATCGCCTGGAGCCGGTCCGCTGTCTCCAGGCTTGGCCCCGTAGGAGAGAGCCAGCGTGTTTTTCCCTTCCCGGATTGGAAGCAGCGGCCGGGGATAATGTTGCAGTTGCCTTCATGCTCGACCAGATCTTGGGCCGTTCCATAGGGGCTGAGCCAGAGAGGGAGTCCCTTGGCCATCGCATCGATCAGGGCCAAAGGATGGGTGTCCCCCTTTGTTGGAGGGGTGGAGGACTGAAAGGGCGCGAGTGGCGGAGGGATGCAATGGATTTTTCTATGGGGGACACCCATCTTTTCGAGGAAGCGTCGGCCAAACCCCGAGGGGACCCAGAGCTGGTCGGCGTCTTGGATGGCTGCGAGCTCCTTGGGGGTGAGGGGGGCCTCGAAATGATTGAGGCGGAGGATGGAAAGAGCCGCCCCAGGCAGGGGCCGGAAATGTTCTGGAGCCTTAAAGTGGAGATCGATCCGATGGGGCTGTCCAGGTTGGTCTTCTGAAGGCTGGCAAAGGAATCCCCCAAGGGCATGTCGAAAACGGTCTGCCTCGTCCTCCCAACCTCCCAGGATCTCCTCACCAGGGCTTGGAAGGACAAGGTTTACGACAAAGGATGGGTGTCCCCTTTTGTTTTCCTGGCTGAGGATTTGAGTGGCAAGGGTGCTGCCGTCCTGGTGGTATTCGGCGGGATCGACGAGGTAGATGGGGCCTGCCTTCGGGATGTCTGCGTGGATGCGGGCGGTCGGGTCTTGAGTGGGGGAGGCGACGGCCAGAACCGGGCTACCGAGGGGAGCGGTTTGGCCGACAAGGGTCTTGATGAGGATGCGCTCCTGGGGGGAAATCTTGCTTCGCACCCCCCAATCAGGGCGCCCCCCTGCTAAGGGGATGATGGTGCCGTCCGGGGGTTCCCCCTCGGGTTCAGGCCAAAAGTGCCGAGCTTCCAGTTTAGGGAAGATTTGGAGTAGTGCTGGGAGCCGGGGGCGCAAAAAAACAGCACAGGGGCTCTCTCCCAGGAGATCTCCCCAGAGAAAGAGCCCTTGACAGAGGGGATACTGTGTCTGTGGTTTCGCTGGCATTGGCCCTTGGAGTGTTTCGGGAAAATGGGCGGAAAGCCTTGAGGATTGAGGAAAGGTACCTCATTTGAGTTTCTTGGGGGGTAGGAAGGATGGTTTAGTTGCTGCAAGCAATTTGCAAAAAAAATCTCTTTGTTCTTTTCGGTAATGGAAGTTCATTACCTCTTATGCTTACAATGCGATTTCCCATGGGCCCAATTGCGAACAAGTTCATACCTCTCTCCTTGACCCTGCTGGGGTTCT
>JALSSW010000033.1 GCA_026984035.1 Planctomycetota bacterium | reverse complement strand
AAAGGATGTCCTGTTGGAGATGGCGGGGATTCGTTCCGCGCTCGCAAATGTTCTTGCGGAGCGGAGCAAACTCCTGGCGATCCAATCCAAGGGGCGCAAAGAGCGTTTGTCGGATCTCAGAAATTCTCTCGCAAGCTGGGAGAAAAAGTTGCAAGGGTTGAAGGCCGGTTTGACCAACAAAGGGGCTCGGCTCAGGGCCCTGGAGGCCAAGCTGGTGAAAGCACAGAATCTCTTGGGGGAGGCCGAGAGCGAAGTGCGAAACTTAAACGAGAAGATCCGGACCTTGGCCAAGGGGCAGGATCGATTGGACCCCAAGCTCACAAAAGCCTTGGCTTTGGCGGACCAGGTTGCTCGGGCACGGGCTGGTGCTGAAGAAGCCTTGGTGCAGGAGAAGCTAAGGGACCCGAGAGCCGAAGCTTTGGCTTCGGGACCTCTGGAGTTGGGAGGGCAGCGGTTTGAATCTTTGGCTGAGGCCCGAATGCGGATTGAAGAGCTTCGGCTGCGGGGGATTCAGGAGGCGCATTCCGGTTTGCGGGGACAGCTTCTGGGGCTTCTTCAAGGGGCTTTGGCGGATCAAGGCCTTCGGGTCCTGGTTCCGGAACCAAGCCTTAAACACGCGCCGAAGGGGGGGATTGTGATCCAGCCTAGCTTCAAAAAGGTCGGCGATCGTTTTGAGTTTGCTGCGCATTTTGTCGGGGCATCTGTTCCAGGTGTGAGGCCCTCGGTTCCTTTGGATCCACGTTGGACTCCTCTTCTTCAAGAAGCTGTTCTTGGCCAGAGGAAGCCTTTGCAGGTTCGAAAGAAGTAGGGTGATGCCCGTTGTTAGGGGCTTATTTGTTTCCTTTTTTCAAAGCGATTTTTCAAGGCTATCTTTAGAGGCAGCTTGCGCCTCTATGTTCTTACATCCTTTTTTTACCACCTTTAGGAAACCCAAAATGAAGAAATTCTCTGTGCTGGGCCTGATGGGCCTTGTCCTTATCCTTGCCTCCTGTGCTTCCGGTCGCCGAGGCAAAATCATGAGTAGCAGTGACCAAGATTATGTGGGGAATACCTCCGCCGGGGCTGCCACCTTTGACCGTTTGATCTCCGGGGCTGTGGAGCGTCTTCTCAAATTGCATAATGCGGCCAAAAACGGCAATGCCAAGCTGAAGGTTGTAGTTCTCCCTCTGGAAAACCGAAGCGGCGAGGAAATTGGCGATTGGCAGGAACAGATCTATGAGTTGATCGATACAAGCATCAACCGTTCGGACCGCTATGAGATGGTTTCCGGCCGCTTTGTGAGTGCGGCGATGCGGGAGGCTGGAAGGCTGCGTTCGGATGATTTGTTCATTCCTTCCAAGCGGCGGCAATTTTTGCGTGTGCTGGAGTCCCAGGGCAATGTTGTTGCCGCCCTCCTCTTTCCCAAACTGACCCGGGGGACGACCAATGCGGGCCAGGGCGTCACCCAACGCAACTACATGCTCAACCTCGAGTTGGTGGATGTGAAGTCGGGTAAGAGCTACAAGGTCGCTGAACGCCTCCGCAAGGAATACCACCGTTAAGCAATGGGCTCACCCATGTCCAAGCGACACCCGGCTCTTGCCTTCATCCTAGTCTTTGTTTCGGCTTTGGCATGGAGCTGCTCTTCCAGCCCCATGCCTGAGATCCGTCGGGCGTATGCCGGCGGCAATTTTGAGAAAGCGAGTGAAATGCTCGCCGATTTGGAGAAGAGTGATCCTTCGAATGCTCATCTCTATGGGATGGAGCGTTCGCTTCCACTTCTTTGTTTGGCAAAGCCCGGGGAGGCTGAAAAAGAGTTGCGGGGGGCGAGAGATCGCTTGGATGCCTTGTCGGGTAAGGGAGCATGGGAATGGTTTTCTGCGATGCTCTTGGATGATCGGCAGAACGATTATGAGGGGGCGGACTATGAGAAGGTGCTTGTGCGGGCACTTCTCTCGGTTGCCAATCTGATGCGGGGGGGGCAGGATGCGGACGCCTATGCCTATCAAGTGCTCGAAAAACAGTTGGAGATCATTGGCAGTTTCGAAGCCCCAAATGGGAAGAAACCTAAGAAGGCTTACAAGCTGGTTGCCTTCGGTTCCTACCTCCGAGGGATTCTCAACTCGGATGATGCCATGCATCTCGAGGTCGCCAAGTCCGCATTCAAACGTGCGCTGGAGATTGAACCGGGGAATCCTCTGATCAGGGAGGCTCTGGATCGTGTCACCCACGGCAAGCATTCCAAGAAGGGGAATGGTGTTGTCCATGTGCTGACCTTTGTGGGAAGGGGACCCTACCGCGTCGAAGTCCAAGCTCCTGTGACTGCCCTTGCCTTTCAGATTGCACAAATCATTTGGCAACACAATCGTCGAACGGGAGCCATTCCCAACCTGACTAAGGTCCCGATCCCGGCCCTGGCTTTCCATCAGAACAATCCGGATTCGGTGGGAATCCGAGTGGATGGTCGTCCTGTGGGCGAATCTCTGACGATCACGGACGTCGAGCTCTGCGCCCAAAAGGAATTTGACGCGATGAAGGACTACACGCTCTCTCGTGCAGTTCTTCGTCGGGCCTTCAAACTTGCTGTTGTCGAGAGCGCCAAAGAGGTCAATCGAAAGAAAAAGGGCGGAGAGAAGAATTGGGGCCTCAATCTTGGCCTTGACCTTTTAGGAATGCTGTGGACCGGTGCTGAATCCGCGGACCTTCGCTGTTGGAGTTTTGTCCCGGCGAAGCTCCAAGCCTTTCGCATCGAATTACCCGCAGGGGTTCATGAAATCTCTTTAGAACCGCTGGGTGAAGGGGGCCTTCACGGGGGGCCTCGCAAAGTCCGGGTGCTTGTCCGTGACGGCTTCAATAGCTATGTCCTGGGCCTCTTTCCCAGCTGGATCGGGGCGATTCCCCTGACCAGTGATCCGGTGGAAGAACCCCCCTCTCCGAACAAAAAACTCCAACCGAGGTAAAAAAATGAAAGATTTTAGGAAACCTGTCCTTTCCCGAGTTCTGCTCCCCGCCCTTTTTCTTTTGGGTGCTGCGGGTTGCCACTATTCCAATCCTCATGGGAGCCAGGCTCTTGAGCCTGTGACTCGACTGTTAACTGAGCCTGCCGGCGCGAAGGTTAAAATCCCCCGGCTCAACATGCTCCTTGAAGCTCCTTGTGATCTGCCGAACGACATCGTCCCCGCAGACCAGCTCATCATCTCCAAAGATGGCTACCGCGTCTGGGAGGGCATGCTCCGCGACATTCCCCAGGTGGCCAAAGGCACTCGCCGCTTGGATCTCATTCGGCAGTGAGCATTGGACCCTGGTGGGAAACCCGTAGAAAACCCGGTGGAAAACCCCGTGGAAAACCCCGTGGAAAACCCCGTGGAAAACCCGTCCGCGGGTTTTATGGTAAAAACGCTTCCAGCGTTTTTGGGGAACCAGAGCTAGGTTTCGATCTCAAAGATCTTGAGCTTCCTCAAAAGCCCAGAGGGCTTTCGACCTAAAAACCCGCGGACGGGTTTTCCACGGTTTTTTGGGGAACCAGAGCTAGGTGTTGATCTCAAGGATTTTGAGCTTCCTCAAAAGCCCAGAGGGCTTTCGACCTAAAAACCCGCGGACGGGTTTTCCACGGGGTTTTCTACGGGGTTTTCCATCTGGATATTCCACCTGGTTCCTTGACATCCCTAAGTTTCAACTCCCACCTGAAAGGTCCCTGAGCGCAATCCCTTTGGATTTGAAAGGATATAAGCTTTGTACCGACAGAAAGCTCCCTCATTTCTCACAATGCGGTCAAAAGTCTCACGCTGCCAAACCTTCCCATTCCTTCCTAATGCTTTGTTCATTTTATGGGCGGTATACGATTTCCAACTGTGAAGAACCCTCCCAAGGTCTTCCCCCCTTTTCATCGTGGCAAGCACATGAACATGATTCGGCATCAGCACCCAAGCATGGAGGACATAGCGATCCCCAGAAAAAAAACACAAGGCATCTCGAACGATTTTTCGGCAGATGGAGGATTCAAGAAAACATTCTCCCTGGGCCTTGTGGAGAGCCTCTTCATAAAGCTGCCCCAAAACATCCCGGATCAAAACTCTGTCCTCAAGGTGTAATGATTGCTCGATGGATGTCTTCAGAACGGACCGTTTTTCCTGGACCCTCTTTTTGACTTTTTCGGGAAGAGCATCAAAAAGAACAAAGGTCAAAAAATAGGTTTTTCCTTCTTGGCGCCAATGAGGTAAATGGCCCGTCCGAAAAACAAGAAGGTCTTTGGGGTCATAGAAACGGACGGTGCTGGGAACAAAGTTGGCTTGAAGTTGAAGAACCGGGAGCCGGTCTGATTGGGATGTTTCGAGAAAGTCTTCCATATAGATGGGAGACGTTTATTGCGGGGAATGTGAGGTAAAAGAAGGCAGGAAACTTGGGGGGGTGGAAAACCCTGTGGAAAACCCTGTGGAAAAC
>JALSSW010000032.1 GCA_026984035.1 Planctomycetota bacterium | reverse complement strand
GTTCAAAGTAACATCCTCGTTACTCGGAAGAGACATGGGGATCATGACCTTGCCCGTGAAGCGTTCGATGCCGGACAAAACCCGACGCTCTTTGGGAGTGGCCAGAAGAATGGAAACACCCTTGCGCCCCGCCCTTCCCGTGCGCCCGATACGATGGACATAAACTTCCGGGGAGGTCGGAATGTCATAGTTGACCACATGGGTAATGCAGTTGACATCCAGCCCTCTGGCCGCCACATCGGTCGCCACAACGATTTTGGTTCTCCCATCCTTGATCTGCCGAACCACTTTTTCCCGCTGGGATTGATTCATGTCCCCGTGCAGAGCGGCAGCGGAAAACCCGCGCCGTTGCAAGTTCTCCATCAACTCATTACAGCCGACCTTCGTTCGAGCAAAGATGAGGACCGCCTCCGTCGGCTCCGCCTCGAGCAAGCGGGCAAGAGCGTCCAACTTCTGCCGGTGTGGCAAGACCATGCAACGCTGCTCAATCATGTCAGCGGTTTTGACCTTGGTCTCGATCGTGATGTGTTCGGGATTGCGGAGGTACTTTTGGGCCACCCGCTTGATGGCAGGAGGCATGGTCGCAGAGAAAAGGGCAGTTTGTCTCTGCTCCGGAGTGTGGGCCAAGATCCACTCCACTTCTTCGATAAAGCCCATCCGCAGCATCTCGTCGGCTTCATCCAGAACCACATTTTTGACTTCACTGATGTCCAGAGCGCCACGTTCCATGCAGTCCCGAATGCGCCCCGGTGTCCCGACAACGATTTGCACACCCCTGCGCAATTCCTTGAGCTGTCTGAAAATCGGGGCACCACCATAAACAGTAAGGACACGGAGATGCCCCATTAGGGTTGCATAGCTCTCAATGGCTTCTGTAACCTGGAGCGCAAGCTCCCGGGTTGGAGCCAAAATCAGGGCTTGGACCATGCGGTTATGCGCATCCATTCGCTGCAAAAGGGGCAGAGCAAAAGCGGCTGTTTTCCCTGTCCCTGTTTGGGCTTGCCCGACCATATCCCGGCCCCCCAGCAGAACAGGGATGGTCTTTGCTTGGATCGGAGTTGGTTCTGTATACCCTTTTTGAGAGAGAGCCCCCAAGAGTCTGGGATCAAGCCCCAAAGTATGAAAACCCCCGTCCGAGTTGGAACTGGGGCGGGGGTTGATCTGTGGTTCGTGTGCGTGCATCAAAGTCGGGGTTCTCCAAGAAAAAGGGGTAAATAGAGTAGCGTGCCTTTAAGTTTTGTCATCCCCCCGTGTAGGAAAGAGAAAGAATTCATCAAATGGGCCATCACCACGACCACCAAGTCAAGAACTACAACAAGGCCTTTGCCTTCGGCATCGCCCTCAATATCGTCTTTGTTCTCGTCGAAATCGGCTATGGGATCGCAGCCGATTCCCTCGCTCTCATCGCAGATGCCGGGCATAACTTCAGTGATGTTTTGAGCTTGATCCTTGCATGGGGCGCTTCGTACCTAGCAAGCCGTGCAGCCACAGATAAAAGGACTTATGGATATCGGAAGGCAACCATCCTTGCCTCCCTCGCCAACGCGATTCTTCTGCTCTTTGCTCTGGGAGCCATCGCCTGGGAGGCCATCGGCCGCCTTTGGTCCCCCCAACCCGTCCAAGGATGGACGGTTATCTGGGTCGCCGGGATCGGGGTCATCATCAATACCGTGACCGCTCTCCTCTTTCTTTCAGGGCAAAAGGAAGACCTCAATATCCGGGGAGCCTTCTTGCATATGGCCGCCGATGCGGCCATCTCACTGGGAGTAGCCCTCGGGGGAGCGATCATCCTTTGGACCGGCTGGCTCCTGGTCGACCCACTTCTCAGCTTGTTGATTGTGCTTATGATCCTCTGGGCGACTTGGTCGCTTCTCCGGGAGTCCATGAATTTGGCCATCGACTCGGTTCCAAACGGAACAGACTTGGAGGGAATCCGCAGGTTTTTGAAGGAGCAAAAAGGGGTCCTGCAACTCCATGACCTCCACGTTTGGGCTTTGAGCACGAGTGAGGTCGCGCTCTCTGCACACCTTGTCGTGGAAAAGGAATGTGATTGCTCCGATCTCCTACAAAAGGCTCAAAGAGAGCTGCATGACACCTTTGGAATCGAACACAGCACGATTCAGTTGGAACCAAGTAGTAATTGGGAATGTCCTTTGAACGGAAAGACCCTCCTTTAGATTCGTTCCCGTCGCCCTTTTTCCAATCGATCCCCAATGGATGGATGGCAAGAATGATTCAATGATGCAATGAATGGAGAAGGTACGACAAGCCGAAGAGCCAGGTCAAGATCCATAGAGAAATCATTTCAGACCCGGGGGCTCCGACTCAGAATATCTAAGTGAGAATTTAGGAAGGATTCTTCAAGACCCTGGCTTCCGAGGATTCTTCCATATTTGCCTGAATCCTCCGCTCGATCTCCTCCATAGAAACATCGCTCTGCTCATCCAGCTCGCCGAGAAGATCTCCGCGAATCTGCAAGGTAAGCTTCGAAAGGGAGGTAAACATTTGGGGCCGATCCGAAAGATGAAACCCACCATCCTGTACTAGCAGATTAAATGTTCTAAGGAAATTTTCATATTCGCCTAAGACTTCAGGAGATGCGAAAATCGCGAGCTTATGGGTAATAAATTGCATGCGAACAAGATCAGCATCATTCACATCTTTTTGAATAACCAGCTTCTCCAAGCTTTCTAACAGTTCTTGGTAAACCTGGGTTTTCATATCCAAGAACTTGATTCCTTGTTCTTTTTCCAGCTCCACGGAAGTCTGTTTGTTCAACAGAATCGCCGTGATCAAAATCGTCGCCACCGTACCCAGGATGATCAAAACGATCTCCTTGGTAAAAGGCGTCGAGTCCGTCACTTTATAGGCGTATCGAAGAAAGGCATAGCCTCCGATGACAACAATGGCAGTAAGAAAAAGTAAGATGACATCGTCTCTTTTGCGACTCATGAATTAACCAGGTTAGGAAAAATAAGCCCAAGCTGTACCTGCAAGAGCCAGCAAGAAAGAGGGGCCAAACAGAAGCCATACGGGGCGTTCGCCTTTGGGCCGAAGGGCAGCCAGTATGGGAACAAATAGGCTCAGCGCAAAGAGAATGGCAATACCGGCGGGAGTTGAACTCGCAAGATAACTAAGAGCAATCCCCAAGAGAAAAAACATAGCCCCCAAATCAGCCAAACCTTGGGTTACAAAATTTGGGCCAAGTATCCAGGCATCCAGGTAAAGGACCATCATCGCAATCGCCAGGAGGCCCAGGATCTGGCCAAGAAACAAGCTACCGGTCATGGCAATGCTGAGGGCTAAAAGAAAGGACAGAATCGCGGTGTGCAACAGCCAGGACCGTGGACGTTCGGTCAAGGAGAAGAAGGCAGAGGGTGCAAGGAGCAGCCAGGAACAAATGAGGAGGACAAACCAAAAGAGAGACTCATTCCCTTCAAAGACATTCTTTTGAAGAGGATTGAGAAAAACCTGGGTCCCCGTAATGGCAACGACCACCCTGGCGGAAACACGAGCCGTCTTCTTTTCGCTGGCAAAGAAAAAAAAGAGCGATAACAGCAGCACGTAAGGGAGTGCCAAGAGGGCTGTTTTTGGAGGAAAAGCCGGCCAGGAGTGGAGAAGGCCCACCGTCCCCGCGAGAAGCCCCAGCCAAAGGGCCAGACCCGGAATAGGCAACTCCTTTTTTTTGCGCCCCAAAACCAATGCAAGCCCCATGGCCACGAAGGTAGGGAGCACCCCCCAAAGCAATTGCCTCAAGAATGGATCCATGAGGTCCCTTTTTATTGTCGAATCCCTTCGATTCCAAAGGAGAGTCGGATTTCATCGGATAAAGCGCCGATCATAAATTTCATCCCAAAAGCACTTCGCCGAATCGTCGCATGCGCCTCAAACCCCCGCCGGTACCCGCCCCAAGGGTCCTTTCCCGCTCCAATGAGCCGGACCTGGACTTCGATCTCTTTTTCCTCCCCGTGAAGTTTCAGGACCCCTCGCACCCGAAAGTCTTTTGAGCTTTTGGATCCAACTCGTTTGATGCTCTTGGAGTGGAAGCGAATCCAGCGGAACTGTTTGGCATCTAAAAAATCTGGACTCTTCGCGTGACGGTCCCGCTTGGGATCGTTGGTATCAAGGCTGTCCGCGCGGATTTTGAGCTCAATCCGGCTTCGCTCCGGGTGAGCAGGATGATAGGTAAAGCTCCCCCCCACTTGATTAAAACGCCCGAAGAAGGTGCTCAGCCTTAAATGCGTCGCAGCAAAAATCGCCGTGGAGTGAACAGGGTCAATCTTGTAATTCTCGACCTTTCCCTCCCCTTGTTTTCCGGGATCTTTTTGTGGAATGGGAGCCGGAGCCGTCGTTACCTGCGGAGGATGGAATAGGGTCAAAAAACCGAAGAGAGGAATCAGGAGAAGGGTTTTCATCGTTGACATCCTTGAAAGGGCTGAAAGGGGAAGGGGAAAA
>JALSSW010000031.1 GCA_026984035.1 Planctomycetota bacterium | reverse complement strand
AAGGGATCCTTTTGATTGCCTGGCGCTTGCTGAGATGCCAACCCTTCGCAAAAGGGGGAGAGGATCCTGTCCCCCCCAGGAAGAAAAACAACGCAAGCTCTTAGCCCAGGTTTTTCGAACTCATGACCTCGTCAAACCGTCTCTTTCCGACCCTTGATGCAAAGTCCTGATTGGACCCTGCGATCTCTTGGCATGATCCCGGAAAAAAAGCTCCGGGGAACGGAAGACTCCAAAGGGATTCGAATCCGAGCTACTTATCCTTGAAGGAAAAACGCTTCTTCAAGAGATCAAAGGTATACCCCTTCTCCAGCACCTTACGCACCTTCTTATTGACAAAGGGATCCCTCATCTGGAGGAAGTGCTTCCGATCGAGAGCGGCATCGCCCCCATCCACAACCTTGTCCAAGCGACACAGCAGCCAGGCCTTGGTCTCGGAATCTTCAAGTGCATCACTCAGCTCCCCAACCTTTTTCTTGAGGAACTCGGCCTGCTGCATGAGGAAGCGATCCACGCCCTTGTATTTCAAGGTAAAGAGAGGGTCGGAAGTTTGTAGATCCCGGAAAAAGGGGCCAAGGACCTTGGCCTTCAGCTTCTTTTCTGCAAGGACCTGATCAAAGGCTTTCGGAAGGAAGGGAAGAATCGTTTTATGGATTTCCTTTTTCTCAGATTCTTCGATTTCCTTGCGGATGGCCTCGGTTTTTTCCTTTTCCTTTTTCAGGCTGGCTTCTAGGTCCTCAATCTTTTTCCGATAGATGGAGACGGCTCGCTGGGGAATATCATCGGAATTCACCTTGCTTTTGAGTTTTGCAATCTCACTAGCAACAGACTTTTTCCAGCCGGCTACTTGCTTCTTTACTTCCTCTAAAATCTTTTTCTGAATTTTGAGGAAGGCATCTCCAGCTAAGGACTTCGCCTTCTCTGTCACAGCTTCTCTCACCGCCTTCGCCTGGGTCTCTGCCCACTTCATCGCTTCCGATTCGGCATAAGCCTTGATGACCTCCCCGCGAATCTTGGCCAAAGGCCGCAAAACGTTGGATTTTCTTTCAAGGAGCCGCAAAAAGAATGCAGCATTGCTGGTCCTTTGAATATCTCCAAGGAAGGCACCTTCCTGCTCCAGGGTACGAAGGACCCAAAACTGCTCCCATTTTCCTACAGGCCCAAGGTCTGTATAGGACTCGGGATTTGCCAAAGGTTTCGGAGTGATAAAGATAACACCCTTCCTTCCCTTCAGTTCCTTCTTTAGCCAAGCCATGAGGTCGAAATCCTTCATGGACTTATTTGTTTTCTTCTTGGGATCCTTCTTCTTCGGGTCCCCTTTAAGCTTCGAACCAAACTCCTCAGCCGCCTTGCGGGCTCGATCGAGGATTTTCCGCAGACCTGCCTCCAAACGAATCCTGCGCTCGATATCCGCTCGGACTTCTTCAAAGGATTTGTATTTTGCTTGCTCGGGAGTGGGGTCGGTAGCTTCGCTTCCCGCCTTTTGAGCGTCCTTTCCCGCCTTTCCTGAAGATGAATCCTTATGTGAGTCCTGAGGTGGATCCTGGAGAAGCCCACCATCCTTGTCCTTTTTCCCCTTGGACTTGGAAGTGGTTTTTTTGGCCGAACTCTCCGAGTTTTTCTTCTGAGCTTTTTTCTTTTCTTCTTCGGCCTTTTTCTTGGCCGCAGCCTTTTCAGCTGCTTCCTTTTTCTTCCACTCTTCCCGAACGTAGAGTTGGTCCCGATCCTGGTTGTACCGGGCACGCAAATCTTCTTCAGCGGGGGCACTGAAGTCCTTCAGCTCCTCCTTCCACTCAGCGGGATCTCCCTTGCTGTAGTCCAAGGCCACCCCATCAAAGCGGACTTGGATGTCATCCACAAAACCTAGATTCAATTGCTTGGCTGAATCCAGCTTTTTAACCCAAGCCAGGAGCACCTCGTCCTTAGGAGGATTCTTTTCCCACCCCTTTTGCTTGGGCCCAGCCTCAAAATCCACATACGAAAGGGTGACCAGTTTCCTTTCCTTTTTGACATAATCACCCAAGGCCGCATCACCGAGATCCATGAAGGACAGAATCTCTGAACGCACATAAAGGCTGATTCGAATCGCCTCTCGGATCACCTCATCCAAATTACTCTCGTTTCCTAGACGGAGCTGAACGGCCAATTCAAATGGGGTGATTTGAGCATTCTTAAAAACCCGCTCCTTATAGAGTCGGATATCGTCATCGGAGACATCGAGGCCTCCCTCGATCGCCACCCGCCTTAAGATTGCATAGCTAAATTTGGGCTCCTTATTCTCCTCCATGCTCATCCCATTGAAAATCAATGCGGGAAAGGCAAACCTCCCCGAAAGCGAATAGGATTGGAGCCGGCTCAGCAACTGCCCAAAATAGAGGTCCGTCTCCGTTAAATGGACTCTCTCATGAGTGCCTGGGAGAACAATGGAACCGGGGGCTGGCCTACCCACTTGCCCAAAAAACGCATAGATCGCACCGGTGATCGAAAAGGTCACGAGGGCAAAGAGAGTTAAGGCCAGGTAGATCCAGCGTTTATATTTTTCGAAAAGGGGATTTGACATCTAGGGGTCTCTGCAGAAAAGGAAGCGGACTATCATAGCCCGCAAGATTCATGAGATCGAGTCAAGAGAAGGCAAAGTCCTGCTTGGACTTGCTGTGATCAGGATCAACAAATGAGATTGCGACATGGGGAGCTCCTAAATCCTCCCCTGTTGGAACTCCTTCAGGGAAGGAAGATCCTTCAAACTTTCAAGCCCGAATCGCTCCAAAAAGGTCTTTGTGGTCCCATATTGGAAAGGGGCTCCTGGCACATTGGCCCGCCCTACAATCGAAATCAGCTTTCGATCCAGAAGAGCCCGAAGCATGGGGCCAACCTTGACCCCACGGATGGCCTCGATTTCGGCCCGGATCACAGGTTGCCGATAGGCAATGATTGCGAGAGTTTCCAAGGCAGCAGGAGTCAGACGCTCCACCTTTTTGAGGCTCCGCAGCCGGACAAGGTAAGGATAAAACTCTTCCTTGGTGTAGAGCCGCCATCCGTCCCCATGTTTTTTCAGCTCAAAAACCGCCTCCGGACTCAAAGAATCTTCGCGAAGTTCTTGTAGAAGTTCCTTGACGGGAGCGACGGAAAGCCCCGCAGCTTCGGAAAGCCGCCCCACACTGAGGGCTTCGGTGGAAGCAAAGAGCATCGCCATCAGAACGCGTTTGAGAGCAATCCGCTCCTCAGCCGAAAGTTCCCTGGAAAATTGAGGGACCTCGGGCATGGGGGCCGCTTCATCCGAGTCAGGAGCCTCCGGGCTCCCGGGGAAATCAGCCTCTTCCTCTTCCGGCGCAAGCTCTGATTTGGTTCGGATCGAGGCAAGAAGTTCTACCGGGGGTTCCAGGCCTGGAGGAGCCTTGTCAAAGTCCGAGACTTCTCCCGAGCCTGTGGAGTCATCGGGATCAAGCCCAGGCTCCGCCCCCCGCTTCGGTGTTTCCTCATTCTCCGAGCCTGGGGGTGCCAGATTGAGGTTTATTTCTTTGGTTTCATCCATCTCGGCCGCCATCGTAGCCATCCTGCAAGAAAAGTTCCAACTCCCCCGCCCCCACGGGATTTCGGGCCAAGTCCTTTTGGAGCAATGGCCAAACCTCCGCAAAGGATCTCGAATCCCCCGGCTTCCTCGCCAGGATCCGGACCCAAGCGAATCCTGGCTCACCATCGGGTCCTTTCATCGGCTGGGGGGGAATCGCACCCAGGCCTTTTTTTCTCCGGATGAGACGCAAGGCTCGATGCCCCCCCTCCAGAGGCATGGGAGGAAGATGCCCCCCCCGAGCGCTGGGGTCTTCCTTGAGCAAGTTTCGAAGGAGAGGGGCAAAGGAAGCTCCACTCTGAATCCTCTGATGGAAACGGCTCAACAACTGTTTGCTTCGGGACCAGACAAAATCGAAAGTCACAGAGCCCTCTCGGTGAAGACGAAAGCGGAGGGCATAGCTCCTCAAAAGTCGTCGGGCTTCCGCCAACCTCGATTTTTTCCGCAAGATTTCCGAAGATTCGCCAAAATTTCTCCAACAATAGGCTTCAAAATCCCTAAGGCCACTCCTGCGAAACTTTCGTTGCAAGTGGGCCCAGGCTCGCTTCGCTGCCAGCCTGAGATCCGACGGAGGAACAAAAATCCCGTTTTCCTTCGCGTAAACGCGTATCTTTGCATCCAGGATCAACAGTTGGACAAGCTGTCGAAAACGATTCGGCTCTAACTCCTCGAGCAGATCTGCCACCTGATGGGCTCTCAGGGAAACCGAGCCTTCAAGCCTGCGATCCCCGCCATCGGGGTGGGAAAGGAGCTCGGCCCCCAAGCTCAAACTCTCCCCCTCCGCGATGCTTGGAATCTTTTGGACTCCCTTTGCATCAGGGGCCGCTCCCAGACCAGAACCCTCCTGAACCAAGTCATGCCGGGTTGGATCCCATCCAGACCCGACACCCTCAATGCGTGTCCCCGCACAGGAGAGTAAGAAGAGGATGCTTGCCCCTCCCCCTCCCAAAACTCTCCTCATCGGAAGCGTAAAACCCGAAAGAAGCGAGTTCCATGACAAACAGGACAGGGCAATCGCACCGTTCGACCTCCCTCAGCAGCTTGCCCCTCGATAAACCCATTGGCCCCGCATTCGGGACAGTCCCGCGTTTCTGGGTGCATGAGTTCCAGGTCGCCCCCGTGTTCTGCGTAGTAGGCAATCAGCCATTGCTGCCGCCGCACTGAGGTCGTACTCTTCCACCATTCCTCGGGGCTTTGGAGAGCGGATTTTTGCTGCCCCCTTCCCTGCCTCTGCATCCGCCTGAGATACTGTTGAATCCTTTTTTGAAGTTCCTTTTGAGCTTTGTTTGCACCCGGTGCTCTTTTTTTCCCTTTACTCTTTGAGAGCCGCTTGCCTACCGCAGTGTCCTTGATCACACCCTCCTTTCCGAGAATGAAGGAACCCGTCCCGTAGCTGGCCTTGCGGCTTCGAAGTCCGTGAATCTCCTTCCGAGCTTTGAAGAGAGCATCCACCTCGGCAGGGTCCAAACCGCGTTTCTTGGCAATCTTATCCCGAATGACCTCCCCGAGCTTCTCCTCAGCAAAAGACTGGGCTTCCGCAAAACCCATCTCCTTGGACATCGCGACTTTCTTGAGTTCACTGGTCATGATCTCAAACCAATCGGTAGTAACCCTACGGATCAAGTAGCGGCGCCTTGCTTTTTCAAGCAAATCCTTTCTCTTCTCAAACTCCGCCCGAAGAGGGCTATTGGGAAAGCGTTTCGCAAACTCCTCGACCAACTTTTTGGCCTTGGAAAAAAGCTTCCGGTTCCGGAGAACCGAAATGCGTCGAAGGATGTCAGCCTGTTCCTTGTTTTTTAAAAGGATTTCTACCCGCTTAACTCTGGCCTTGATCAGGTCAGGCTGCTTCCCTCCTCCCAGCTCGAGGGCCTTGAGCAAATGTTCCCTCGCCCGTTGAAAGTCTTCAACGCGGATCAATTCGTCAGCTAGCTTCGCGTTTTTGTCAGCATCCTCACCGGGTTGGATCTCCTCGAGCTTTCTTTGGTAATACTGATCGGGTGTCAGGAGGTCTTCCGCAGGAACCTGAACATTTTGAGGTCCTTCTCGGATGGCCTCGACGGGCACTCGATACACATGCGTTTTTTGCCGCAGGACCATGGTTTTTCCATCATTGGAAACCAACTCGCCAATCACCTCGGTGCGGATGCCCCCAGGTCTTTGAAAAACCACCCTGAGGGCCGGAAGCTGCACCCCCCCCGCGGATTCAGGATTAAGTAATGACCATTTTTCCCGCAATCGCTTGGCATCAAAGCTGGAGAGTTCATTCCATTTGAGTTCAAGGACGCCACCATTTCCCGCCCGACGGAAAACCAGGACATTCTCATCGACCCGTTCCACCTTCCCCACAAGGAAGGCCCCCGTCCGCAGGCGGATGGTCTCCGCCCGCAGGGTCGCTTGCAGAAAAAACAAAAAGATCACCAAGACTGCTAGAATTCGTTTCATCATTTTCCTCTATCTTCCTCCTGTCCTGGCCGCCCGGATCCGAGCGGAGAGAGGGAGCGCACGCTGCATGGGAAATCGGTATCGCTCCCCAACTTCCTCACCCCCTCGGAGCCAATGAACCCGAAGATCTAAATAGACTCGTGACGCATTCTGAGGATCGGCTTCCACTGAAAGATCATACTTCATCCCTGAGAAACCTGGCTCCAAAGCTCCCTGAACCGGAGGAGGGAGAGCCTCCCCCACCTTGCCGAGTAAACCTTCGTTGCGATACCGCTCCTGGATGAGTGTGGCAAGACGGGAACTATCATGGATCAGCTCGGACCCCTGTTCAATGCTGAGGCCCCGAGCAAAAACCCCGAGGGCGGTGGTCACCCCCAAAGCAAGGATCATCAAAGCGGCGAGGATTTCCAGGAGGGTAAAGCCACCCTCCTTCTGTTCGCTTTTCCTTTTGCCTTTCGCTCGCTCAGCCATTCCAGTATTCCCTCCCGATGGCGATAGGAATCGCAAGAACAGTCTCACGCCCCCCATGAACCTTGGCTCCGGCCTCGTGGAAGCGGGGGACCGTGTTCCGCCCCCCCCGCCGGATCCCAAGAAGGGTCCCTCCCCGGAGGGATTTGAAATGAATCCATTCGGTGTCGATCTTAATCCATCCTCCCCTCGGACCAGGGTAGGGGATCCGCTCAGGATAGTCGATCTGTACCTCGTCGCTGTCCTTGTCGAGGTCTTTCGCGAGGATGGCTTGGTCAGCCATTCCCGGCCCAAGGTCCACTGTCACCCGGATTTGCATTCCCAGGGGAAGAATGTCATCCAAGGGATCCCCCTTACTCGCTGGGTCCAAGTCCAGAGAAAACTGCAGCACTTTGTGTTCGGATGGAAAATCCCCCGCCCGCGCAGAATCCCAACAAGTCTCGGGTCCCCCATCGGCTCCCGGCCTCAGGTCTAAACTCTCGGTGAACTGGGACCGGAAACGAAACTCCGCATACAGAATCTTAGTCAAAAGGACCTTGCCCCCGGGGATATCCCCTAGGATGGGAGCATCCACCCATCGACTTTTTACTCCTTGGTCCAGGAGGCGGACCCTACGTCGAAGTTGCAAATAAGGAGACCCCTCCCCTTCCGGCTCAAGGGTCAACACCAACTCACCACGCTTCAAACCCCTCTTGGCCCTGAGCTGCCGCTGGAATTCCGGAGACTCCTCGTTTTGGAAAGAACCCTCTTGAAGCAAAGAATCCCGGAGAAGACGATCTCTTTCTCCCGGACGAAGGATAGAAACAAAGCGAAGGCGGGGATACCAGTCATAGCGTTCGGGGTATTCAAGGACGGCGTCCCCTTTTGCCGGTTTTCCGTTGGGGCCGAAGGGTTGAAACTCAGCCCGGAAGCGCCCTCCGAGCACGACCTTGCCCGCTGTCAAACGCCGAAAGCGGGAAGCGCGGCTCACATCGTACACCTTGTCATCCAAGGGTGCGATTTGCCGAAAATCCTTCGCCATAAGATCCAGGGCTGCCTGGGCTCGCGCCTCAAGAGCAACTCTCCCCTCTCCTGTTTGCCAAATCCGAAGACCGTTGCTCAAGATCTGAATCAGGAACACAAAAAACATCGAAAGGAGGCCCATCGAGACCAGAAGTTCGAGGAGAGTAAACCCCCCTGCCTTTTTAGGTCCATTCATCGGAGCCGCTCCTCTTGGGAAAGGATGCGCGTCGGCGCTTGGTAACTCCAACCGAAGGTTTTAAGGATGGGGGTTTTCTTCCAACCGGTGCTCAGGAACTGCACCGGATCAAAAGCTCCGCTCAAGTAACGCACCCCGAAACGGAAGTCCCAACGTGAGGCTTGTGCATCGATACGGAGCTTCCCCTGCTTGTTCGTCCCCTTAGGATCCCGGAATCGCCAAAGAAAGGCTGTCTTGTCCGGGTCCGCGCTGAAGGGCACTCGCTCATCCGCCCGCACTAAAAGTTCCAGGTCCAAATGGGAGTCGGGGATCTCCTCCTCCCAATAGACCTCACTCAGATATACATCGGGCGCTTCCATCCCAAAGGAGAAGGTCGCCAGCTCCGGGTCCTCCGCTCGATCCGTGTAGCGATCCCAATAGCGAATCGGCCAAGAGATCACAGCGCTCGCGTTTTGGTGCCCCGAAGGAATAGTCCCATAGCGCCCCCGAAAGAGTCCCGTCCCCTGGTTCCCCTGATCCAGGTTTCCGGATCCTTGATCGGTCAAAGACTCCATGCGCGACGGCATTTCCAAGAGCCCGGCCCTCTGCCAGGTGTAATGCATCAGCTCCCGATCCACAAGCACCGTCCCTGTGACATTCGGAAGGTTTTGGGGTTCGGCCACATAGAGTCCCCCAACTTGAGCGGTCATGTTCGCCCCCAACACCGTGGCCGGACGACAGGCGACATAATAGATGGGTTCTCCGCGATCATGGGCCCTGGCCTCCGTCCCCAGAAGCCCTCTCCCCGAAACCTGAATCCGCCCCGAGGAACGGTCCAGGGAACTCATCGCAAGAAGCTCGCCCCCGATCCAGAGAAGCCCGGTTCTCCGAGCCCTCCCGATTCGGATGATGCTTCCTGTCCCTCTCTGAGTCCCAAGGATCTTGAGTTCCCGATCCCCCGCCGAACAAGGAGCACTCAGACGACCCAGCCAGGTGTTCGGCCTCCCATTCGAGAGAATCGAAGTCTGAAAACCCGTATAGGTTTGGACATCATCCAATAAGCCCCGGAAATCGGCGATGTCCTTCTGTCCCGAAGCTCCAAAACGTGCCCGATCCTGAAGCCGCATAGGCAGCTCCCCGGAGGGAAACTTGACAATTCGATCCAGGAGCCTTGTCTCCTCTTGGAACTTTTGGCCGATCAAAAGCGTGCCCGCTCCCTTTTGCAGAGCCACAAGGTTCCCGGCGTAACCCAGGATTCCACTCCGCCCCCGCCCCTGACCGGAAGAGTTTCGAGCGCGGTTGCGACTTCCCGACCGGCCCCCCTGTTTTTGCCCGGGGATCAAGGCCCTCCCATCAAACACGGGCAAACGGGCTGCCCACTGTACGGTATGCCACTCAGGGGGTGCCGGGTTTTTGCCCGCAGTGCTGATCAGGGCCACCCGGTCGCCTCGACCCGGCCTCCCCAGGTCCAAGGAACGCTCCAGAGTCGATGCCAGAACCGTCCGGAACACGGGGGTCACAATACTGTTGGCCCCCTGGGTATGGGTTGAGGTTCCCGTAAAGGGATCCCCCCGGAAGGCAAAAACCCTCCGAGCCGCATAGGAAAGGGAAGCCTCCAAAACATCGGGTTCGCCGATTTCTTTTCGTCCGGTCACCGGAGGTTTCACCAAATTACCCAAAGCGGGAGGGATCGGAATCGTGACCGAGCGAGCGTCACCCCGCACCAAGAGGCTGCTGTTTCTTCCCGTCAGGAATCTCCCAAGGCGTAAAACGGCAGACCTTCTCGATCGCACCAAAAGATTCCCTTCCACGTAGTTATAGCGAACCCACTCAGTGAGCTCATCCGAACCCTTGGGATACACTTGGACCCACTCGGCCGTCCCCTGCTTGGATGGGTCCACCAGTGTCAGCCCATTGACCCGAAGCGAGATGGGGACACAGTAGGTCCAAAGGCGGGGATTTTGATTGGGATCAGGACCTGAGCTGTTCCCGCGCCCAAAAGAACTTTTGTCCCACACGGTCACGAACTGGGAGGCGACCCCCCGGAAGAGCCCCTTGGAACTGGGATTCAAATCAGGGGGCAGATTCCTAAGGCCGCGTTGGGAAAGGGTAATGGAAGTCTTCGTGGCCGAACTGTATTTCACCAGCTCAATCCCACCGATCGATGTTGTTTGGTTGGTTTTGCTGTCCGTGATGGAGACCGGGATCTGGATCAGGAGGGCATATCCTCCCCCAGGGTCAAACCCTGGAACCTTGGTGTTGTTCGCCTTGCCGTTCTCCGGAGAAGCTAAGTCGAGAGTTCCGAGGTAGGTTTCCTGGATCCCTTTCCCAAGCTTCCGGCTCAAGCGTCCCGCCTTGAGGACGATCGTATCCTTAGCTGTCGTCACCCTTGCAACCCCCCAAGGCGCCAGGCTTCCGCCCAAACGCCCCTCCCCTGGGGGAAGAATGGTCCCCTCTACGATCGGGTTGCTGTAGCCGTAAAGCTCCACAGCCGCTCCATCCAAATGTTCAGGAAGCTCTATTTTGATCGGAGCAGTCCCCTGAAAAGGCGGAGCGGGGTTGTTCCCCCTACCGGAATTCCCGGGGGCTCCATTTTGACTGGCCTGCCAATAAAGGTATTCTCCCAGCCCCACCCGCGCACCACGACCTCCACGGGAATCCCGGCGCTTCAGCCCAATCCGGCCCCCTCCCAGGCTCGTGGCCTCCACAAGCTCATTCCCAATCCGCAAAACCCCCTCCGAAGGAAAGGTCTCAAGGTTGACGGCCGAAGCTCCAGCCACCAGACCGGGAACAAGGACATCCTTGGGAACCGCCCTTCCCCCGGGAACGGAAGACCGTTGGAACAGGGGACCCATGTCCACCTTCCCCATCTGACCCTGGAGGAAGCCGACAAAGGAGGCCTTTCCAAGGGGAGCGCCGTCTACAAAGAGGGAAAGCCCCGAAGGCCGCCCCGAGGCAACCTGGAAGGCTGCATGGAACCAGGTCCCCGCCTCGATCGGCGCCTGGCTCAGTGGGAGGGTCCAGGTCAGCGCATTGACGCTGGGTGAAGTCAGATTTGGGTTGGGGTCCACTCCGGCATCGTCAAAAATTCGAAATGTCAACTCCTGCCCCACGATCGCAAGGAGGTATCGGTTGCGATAGGGATCCGTGGAAGAGAGGTCGAAGAGAACCCCCTCTCCCAAAGTCTTGGGTTTGTACCAAGCGCTCAGAGCCAAGGTGGAACCCAAGGCCAGTTTCCCTTGCACCAATGGGATGAAAGGATTCCTGCGAGCGGCCCGGGGGTTCACGAGACCGACAAGTTTCGAGAGGCTGGCCCCCAGTCCCTTCTTTCTTCCAGTGGAAGAGGATGGAAGAAGAACCTTGATATCAAAGGCCCCCTCCCGGCGCAGATCGCGCCCTTCGGGGTGACTATCCGTCCCAAAGCCCCAAACGGTGTTCAAAGCTCCAAAGTCCGGGGGTCGCGCAATGGCCAACAAAGCCCGGCCTTCTTGGTTGCTCTTGGAGGGAAAGCGTGCCTCCAAACCATGGAGAAAGGGCATCAAATGGGGAAGGGAAAGATCCGGGGGTTCCCCCGAAGCCGCCCCAAAACGCATCGTAGTATTGATGGGATCCGTCCGCCAATAGGGCCTTCCCCTGTCGAGACGTCCGGCTTCGTCAAAGTCCTTTTGGCTGGCATAAACCCGATCCACCCCCCGACCAGGTTGGGCAAAGGCCCTTCCCACAATCTCCCGCTCCGCAAGAGTTCGTCCGATCCCAGAACGGATGGCGGCCGCCACACGGTAGGAGACTAAACCGCTGGACTCAAAACAGACCGGAACCCCTGCCGTCGCAAGCCGCGCCTGCCGACCGTTCACCATCTGCGCATAAAGAGCAAAGAGCTGGGGGTTGCTGAGTTCCTCGGCCTTTTTCATCGGCTTCAACACACGCTCGAAGAAGTCCTCGAAGCCCGTGAAAGGTTTGGGTCCGTGTTCTTCCGTCTCCTCGCGCTCCCCTAGGATGCGATCCGCAATCCCTCCGGCTGAAGCCTTGCTGATCGGATCCCGGATCACCGCCCCCCCATGAGGGTCCACTCCGGGTCGACTCCGCACCCCAGTAAACAGGGCCACCAAGACCTCGCGGCTCGCCGTGTTGATGTTGACAGGTGGAGGAAGCAGAGGTTGCACAAAGGCATCACCCTCCGAAGCTTCGATGTGCACCGGACGATCCAGGCGCAGCGACCAGAGGGCCCCTGCATTGACCGAGGTTCCTCTGCGCCCTCCCGGTTGATGACGCACGACCAGGGCCCACTCTACTTGGTCCCCCATAGAAATCCGCACAATGGCCCCCATGGGGAAAGATGCGGGATCTTTGACCGTCAGGTTTTGAGTCAAGCCAGGAGTCAAAGCATTGAAAATACGCACGGCCCTGCCCAGGGCATGCCCCTGGGGCCTTGCCCCATCAAAAGAGATCAAGGGCCTTAGGTTTTCGAGGCGTGAGCGCGAAAGCTCACCAAGATCCGCCTCCGAGATCCGGGCCAAGGATCCAAGCTCCTTCCAGGGATGGAATTTTTTGCGCCCCCCGCCCCCCTCGTCGAACTGAAAGGTCAAAAGGAGACGAAGCCGGGCATCTACGACCATTGCTCCCTTCCTGTGCATCGCCTTGGGTCCATAGGGATCTGCGACCGCTTCTCCCCCTTTTTCATCCGGGCTGGATTCACCCACGGATTCGACGTAACGATAGGCCCGCTCCACATCCTCCAGCCCTTCACTGGTTCGCCTTCGATAATGGAACAGCTCGTTGTCGATCCACACAAAACCTTCGTCATCGAAGCGGGAAGGATCATCCACGGGAATGACCTTGATGTCCTCTTTGCTCAAGTCTGTTCCCAAAATGCCCCAGAGCCCCAGAAGGTTGCCCCAAGTTTGGAGAGGCGCGGTGGGTGCATGCAGCTTGGCCTGCAAGTCCACCAAGCCTCCCGAGACCACCCGGTTCCCCCCTAAGAAAGTTGCCCCATCGGGGTCCTTGGGGATGGAAACGGTCTTAGGGATCTCGGAGAGCCCATCGTAACCGGGGCTCACATCCAAGGTTCCTTGTGAGGCCCCAACGGCCCCCAACAAAAGATCCCGCGCTCCGGCTGTAAGTAAGGTCACTTCCCGCTTCGATGCCTCATCATCCGCTGCCCGGCTCTCCTGACCCATGCTGTAGAGAAAGGGCCCGACCAGCGCAGTTAAGACCGCAAGAACGATCAGGACCGCAATGAGGGCCATGCCCTTCTTGGAATCATTCATTGCACAAGCCCTCCCAGCCCGATGGACATCGTCTCGCTCTGCTCATTTCGTCGGATGATGTAGCGCGCAGGCGCCTGGTGCACTCTTGGATCCAAGAGACCTTCTTGGGTGTAGACAAGGAGAGGGGGGCCATCGATCCGAACCGCCTCGGGGACTTCCCAAGAATCCAAGACCTCGAAGGCAAACAGCCGCACCTCATCCACCATCCCGGGAACCGGAAGCCCCCCATCGGAAATCACAAAACCAGCCCGAGGGTCATGGAACAGACGCCCCTTGATCTTGCGCTCTGAAAACTGGAGGCCATCCACCAGGAGCTGCCCCTTCTCACCGTCAAAGGAGAACACAAAGCGCAGCCAGGTTTGAACGGGAACTCTCTCATAACTCTTGAAGTGGATCGTCCTCCCCGCGCCTCCCCGAAGATCCCCCAGGACAAGGCTCGCGTTCGGCCTCCCCTCGGCGTCGATGCCCAAGCTAAACACCCGCTCGAGGACCGCGAGTCGACAGTCCCCATACGCATCCAATTTCACATCCATGCGCAACAAAAACCCCTCGCGAAGATCAAATTCCGAGGGATCCCTGGGGGAAATATAAAGACCATGCCCAGTGGCATCCTCCTGAATGCGGAGTCCCCGCCCTATGCGCCCTTCCGGGACAATGACCCCCGCCCCGCCTTGCTGCCCGGCCTGCGAAAGCCCCCCTGCATCAAAGTTCCATTCCCCCACAGGTTGGAGAGCCCGCAGCTTGAGAACCTGGCTGGGAGTATCGCCCTCCTCCCCCAAAACTTCCACCAAGGCAAGCTGCGCCGGAGAACGATGAAAGCGCGCCTGCATCCTAGCCCCCCGGGCATAGGCCTGGAGCCTGACAAGGGTCTGATCCAGTTCGTTCCCCCCGCGGCGCAAAAAGCCCACCCCGTAACCTAAGAGAACAGAGATCAACAAAATGACCAGAAGGATCTCGAGAAGAGTGAAACCCCTTGAAAAAAGGGGGGCCAAACCCCGCGAACAAACCCCGGCAAGAGACTTCGTGGAAGAAGCCTTAATCATTCTCTTGGTCCGGTGTCTTAAAGTTCCCAATATCATCACTCGTGTTGAAGACTCCATCTGGCCCTGCGCTGAAAAGCTGGAAGGTTCGTGCATTCAACCAACGCCCATCCTTGGTTCTCCAAGCTTGGACCGTCTGTTCTTCCCCCTCGGGGACATCGGGGTCGCCTCCCATTCTATAGGTCTGTTCGACTCCATAGTGACGATGGTGGAAATATGCCATGGGGTTTCCCCAAGGATCTTTCAGCTCCACCTTTTCCACTCGGTCGAGTTTCCCGATGGGGGCTTCGGCCTTGTCCTTGTCGGTGTTAATGAACCAACTATCCTTATCCCCAAAACCTTGAGCCCGCGAATCTGGACGGTGCAAAAAAGCAAGGAAAGACTCGATTCCTGGATTCACTGGATCCGCGGGGATTTTGAAGGTTTTCAAAGGATCTTTGAAATCATCGGGCGGATAATCCCCAAAGCGGCGTTGCCCCATGTATTCATCAGCTGCAGAGACCGCACTCTGGATGATAAGTTGACATTGGTTGATTTTGGCAGCCTCCTGTCCGGAAGTGAGCATGGGCATCAAAAACACCATGAGGAGACTGATCAAGCCAATCACCACCAAGATCTCAATCAGGGTAAAGCCATCCTGCTCCCCCCCTGCGTCCCTGTTCTTACACATCGCCCTACTCCCTCCGGATCAATTCGAAATCATCAAACATACCCTCGATTTTGGACCCCGCCGGTCCTTGGACATAGAGATCAAAGAAAAGAGGGCGTCCCCTTGCAGCCCGCAACCTGGAGAGAGGCCTTTGAAGCACAACCTTCCCGTCCAAGCTCAGAACGATCTCAGGATTCGCCGTCGTGTTCCCCAAAGGGGCGCGGAGGGCCACTCCAACCTCGACAAGTTTTCCATCCGCCCTGGGGCCAAGCTCTGGGGGAAGATCCTCAGGAAGAAGCTCGTAGAGCCCCTTCTTTTTGGTCCCCCTCCCATCCCGAAGGCGCGCCCAGGGGCCTCCCCGATGGTATCCAAGGATGGCTTCAAAACCCTGGCCGACCTTGCGACCCCCTTCACTGGGATCCTCGTCGGTCACCCGGAGGGCCAAGGTTTTGACTCCCGAGCCATGGGGAACCCCCAGTTTACATTTGACCTCAACAAAATTTTGGATGTCCTCGAGGGTCAGCCTCTGGAAAGCGGGTAAGTCTCCCTTGGAACGGCCACGGATGACCAAGCGGCCCTTTTGGATGGACCAGGAAAGCTTTGGTTGCCCCCTGGCTTTTTTGACCCAATGCCGGGCCAGCCCCTCATGGGAAAAATGATCCCGAAAGAGTCGCTTGCTTCGGTGGTCTTGAATCAAAAGGAGGGCGCGGTCCACGTACTGGCGGTAGGGGTCTGTCAAATCCCTAAGAACCTGCTGCAAGTCCCGGAGCTGCCCCAAGGCCTCGTCGGTGTATCCCTGGCGGTAGCGAATCAGAGCGAGGAGGATCTGCGCATGCGGCCCCAACTTGCCTCGCCACTTTCCCGAACGAAGGAAGGCACGTTTGGCAGCCTCATTTTCGCCAAGAGCATAGCTGATACAACCGAGGAGATCCTGATAGATCCAACGCCGATACCCCTTTTGTACCGCTGTCTTGATCCCTCCATCCCCGCCCTTGGAATCCTCGCCCCGAGCACTGAGTTCGCAGGCCTTGGAGATAAACCGCTTCGCCCGTTGCATTCCCTGGAACCCTCCTTCAGGGCTCTCCAAGGCCCGGCGGTATAGGATCATCGCCATTTCAGCCATAACGGGCGCGCGAACGCGCATTCCCGAGAGTGCCTGATCCAAAAAGGTTTCAGCTTCTTCGAGGCTTCCGTTTTTTCGGGCTTCCCGACCCGTCAAATAGAGAACCCAATTCTGTTCGGGATCCTGCAGAAGGGCCTGACGGCAGAGGTCCAGGGCTTCGACCGATTTCCCTCCAAGGTCAAGAGCAAACGCATCCAAAGCCAATGCAATGGGTCGCCGAAGAGGATCCCGACCGATCACCCGTTTTTTCATGGATCCGGCGACATAGTTACTGACCCCGCCAGCGTTCCCATGAATGGCTGCAATCGCGAACCCCAGTTCAGGTTCAATCGAAAGGGGCATCAGGGTCGAAGCTTCCCGAAAGGCGGCTTGAGCAGCAGGGTAGTCTTTTTTTGCCAACAAAAGGGCTCCGGTCAGCTGCGCGAGATCCCCCTTAGCAAGGGGGATCTCCTTGGCGGATTCGAGAGCCTTTTCGGCTCCTTTCAGATCCAAAACGGCCAAGTGTGCCCAAGTCAGGGTCCGACGGATCCTCGAAACAAGACGGGGAGCCATCGAGGCCACCTCTCGGCTCGCGGCTTTTTCAGCAGAAGCTAAAGCCTCGCTTCCCCGACCCTGTTCAAGCAAGAAGCGGGCTAAGGCAAGATGGTTTTTGGCATCCGTAAAACCATCCCGAACGGCGATCTGAAAGAAGGCTTCAGCTTGGCTCTGGAGATGGAAGGTTTGGGCCAGTTTACCCCGATAGCGGTACACAAAAGGAGCATGAGCAAAGGGAGTCTTCGCCAGCTCTTCATCCAAAAAGGCTAGTAAGTCCTCCAAGCGCCCCGACTCAAAGAGCACCCGGGCAGTGACCTCGTATCCCCTGGGATCTTTGGGGGCATCCCTCATCAGGATCCTTGCTTGGGCTTCGGCTTCGGCCAAGGCCTCAGGTGCTTTTTCGTAATCATAAAGGAGTCGAAGAATGAACTCATAGCGATCCACGATCCCCACCACCCCGGAAGGAATCCTGCGCTTTTCCATCTCAATGCGATTTCGCAGAGTGTTGGCAAAGGTCAAAGACTGAATCTGCTCCGGAGGAACCGGTTGGGCTGCGCCGAATTTGGGTTTTCCTTTGGCAGGATCAAATTCCTGGAAGAGAACGGGAGTTCGGAAAGGACCGATAAGCTTGAGCGCTTCCTGAGGAGCAGGAGTCCCCATCCCCCAACGTTGGGGATCCAAAATTTTTCCCCAGGAAGGCTTTCCCTCATCTTTGCGAAGGAGTTGGTCATACTGAAGGGCCCAAGCCAGACTGGGATCCTCCGCCGTTTGGGTCTGCGCCCCCTGCCCCGAAGCGGATTCTGTGCTTTTTGCTCCCGAACCTTCCCCACCGGGTTTTTCCTTCTCCTTCAACAATGGTTTTGGAAGCTGGGACGGGACCATCGCCCAAGCAAATGCGTGCGTTTCATCGGGGCTCCCCAAAAACTGGGGGATCGCCACGGGAAGAGCAGCTTCGGGAAAGGGGGGGAGCTCCAAGCGCAAAGGCGGCAAGGAGACGGTTTCCGAGGGAGGGAGAAAAAGATCCCGTTCTTTCCCTGTCCAGGTCCTTCCTTGGGCCTCCACAAGGGCCGAGCCGGGTCGTTCCAAAGGGGTGTAAGCCTGCTTCCTAATCCTGAGTCGCGAGCTGGGTTTCCGCCGGCTGTCCGGAACAAGAAGCCAAGCCACCAGAAGAGCAGAGAGGAGAAAGAGGACACGTTCCTTATTCAAAAAATCTTTCATGATTTCCCTCCCTGCAAAATCAAGAAGACGCACTCCACCGCGAGGGGATCTCCCGGGTCTTTGCCCACGGCCTCCATTTTCAGGCTTTTGAGGAGAAGCGGCCTCCGAGTTTTCCCTGCTCCATCCTTCCCTCCCAGCAAGGTTTCGACAAAGTTCTCCGTGGTCAGCGCATCAGCCCGAAAACGGAGTTGGACCTCGACACGCGGCTGCAGCTCGGGGATCTGCCGCCTTCGAGCGCTGCGCCCTCCATAGCCTTTTTTTACGGTCCGGATCTTCAGACCCTCGATGCTGGCAAGACCCTGCTCGGTTGGGAAACGCTCTGTGATGCTTCGCGAGGAAAGCAGCAAACGATCCAAAGCGTCCTCGACCAGGTCGAGGCCGAACAGCACCTCTTGGATTTCATCCCGATCAAAGGGAGTCTTGGAAGGGAGGCCCAGATTCCCCGCAAGGAAATCTACATTCTCAGCATCCATGTCCTCTCCAACCTTCTTGCGCGCCGCGGAGGTCAGGTTGAGGTAGTGAAGGGAAGCATCCCCCTTTCCATCGAGGAGGTATTTGGATCTGGGGTGGAAAAAGAGGGCCTTCTCCCGTCGATCCAGCCGCTCCTTCAGCTGGGCAGCCTCTTTTTTTGCCCGGGCAAACGCAGCCCGGTCAAAGAGGGCTTGCTTGCGGGTTTTTGCATGAGCCGAGAGGATTGTTTTGCGGGACCGATCCACATTGAAGGTCGAGGCAATAAAGCTACGACCGATCAAAAAGAAAAGGAGCCCTGCGAAGGCACCCAAGATCCATACCTTGTGTTCTTGCCAGAGTTCGTTGAGATCCATTCCCGCCCCCTACCTTCCGTCCCGATTCCTGCCGGTCCCTGAGCCATCCCTTGAGGCCTCACTGGAATCCGGTTTGATAAAAAGATAATCCGCCTGGAGAGTAAACCGAAAAGGCTTGCCTTGGGTCACTGTGTCCCGAAGAAAGGGGACCTCAGCATCCATCGCCCTCTTAAACTCGGCGTACACCGTCTCAAGCGGACGCCCGCTGATCGGCTTCCCCAGACCATCGCTTCGGATCAAATTCCGCTTGGGAGCCCGGCGCCGACTTCCCTTTGTATTAGCGAGCCAATCCGCTACAGCGGATTCACTGCGGATCGTCTTCATCCAAAGATCCACCGGGAGGTGACTTCGCAAAGAGCGAAGGTCTCGGACCGCTCCATGAAGGGGAACCAGAAGTGCTTCCATGGCCGCGAGCTTCTCCAGGGCCTTTTTATTTTTTTCCACAAGCTCAGCGGTCCTTTGATGAATGGACATGGCAATCTTGGCGCGCCCACCCAATTTTTTGGCCAGTGCCCGATACTCCTGGCTCCTTGCTTTGGAGCGGACAAAGAAGACCCCCAAGGAGGCCAGGAGAAGGACGGCCGCAGCAATGTTCCATACGGTTCTCTCCATAAATCGGCGTTTTTTTCGCACGGATTCGGGGAGAATCTCAATGGAATAGAGTTCGTCAAAACAGGGGGTCATGGCCAGACCTAAGGCAATTAGGCACTGGGGACCAGCCGCACGCAAAGCTTCAGCTTCTTGGCCCGGGCATTGGCTGAGATCTATCTCCGACACAGGATCCCAAATGCGAACGGGAGCAGCCATGCTCCGTTCGAGAAAACGGTCCATTCCCCGGACCTTGGCTCCCGGTCCGCAGAGCAAAACTTCACTGACCTGGATGTCCCGGCTCCCTGTTTGGCTCTGGCAGAACGCAACCGTCGAACGCATCCCTGCTTGGAATTGACCGATCACTCCTTGGACCGAATGGGCGACCTTCTCTTCTTGCGAGGACCCAAACTTGCCCATCTGCGCAGGATCCAGGGATAGAAGTTCCATCCGAATCCTTCTCGCCCTCTCCTCACGCACATTGAAGGCCTTGCCGATGGCATCATCGAGGACCGCAAGGCCGCCACTCACATTGCGGGCGAACAGAAGTGTCGTCCCTTGAACCAGGGCAAGATCGAGAGAGGACTCACCGATCCAGGCAAGGAAACGCACAGCATCCTCGTCCACGGGTCCTGCCATAAGGAAGGCGTTGTAGAGAGCGATCGCGTTGGGGGTGAAGGCAATGGCTTCTCCCTTCCAGGAGCGCACATCCTCGACCACATCCCCAAGAGAATCGGTCTTTGCCAAGGCCAGAAGAATGGTGTCCTCACCGGACCCCGCTCCCGCCCCTGGAAGAAGGTTGTAGTCACTTGAAAGGGGGTTCTTGGCCTGGGAAGCGATCTCCTGGACTTCGAAATCAATCAAGCGATGCAGCTGCCAATCAGGGACTTGGGGGACCTTGGTGTATTTCAAGGTGAGGTCCCGGCCTGTCAAACCGAGGTAGGCTTTTCCCACCGGAACCGCAGGCCTCCCAGTTGCGAGGTCAAACTCT
>JALSSW010000030.1 GCA_026984035.1 Planctomycetota bacterium | reverse complement strand
GGCGCAGCTGGCCCCCTTCTTTTTCAGCCTCAAACACAGCAGCAACCGCTTTGCCCGCCCGATGCTTCCAAGCAATCTCCATAGCATCCCGAAGATTGATTTTGGCCTTGGGGGCAAACACACGAGGATCCAACTCTCCCTCATGCTCTTGTCGGCTTGGCTTTGATCCTTTTCCTTGCGCAAAAACCAAGGAACTCGTGGCGAAGGACGCCAAGAGCCCAAGGGAACCCAGAAGAAACAACCCTGAAATGTAGTGCCTCGTTTGCATGTCTTTTTCTCCAAATGTCCATTGTGGTGCCCCGTTTGATCCATGAATAAAGCATGAGGAAGGACCCATGAGATCCTTCCCTGGGTACCAAACAGGAAAAACGGCGGGCGTTCTAGCAAAGGAAGATGAAGGGGAAATGAAGAGAATGGCAAGACTCCAGAGGATGGATTGAGAAGCTTTCTCAGCGGGCTATGCTCTCCCCATGGCTCCATCCCCCGAATCCTCCCGCATTCCCCGCCATCTCGTGGGTTACCTCTTCCTTGCCGGGCTCTTCCTTTCCGCCCTCGTGGCCTGCAACCTGCTGGTCTACAAATTCTTCGAGTGGACCCTGGTCTTTCCCGATTGGATCCCCGGATTGGGGGGGAGCAGCCTCGCATTCTTCGGGCTTTCGGTGGGCATCCTTCCCTACCCTCTCACCTTTCTCGCCACCGACCTCATGTCTGAGATTTACGGGAAGGCCCGCGCCAATCTTTGCGTCTTGATCGGCTTCTTCGTCAGCCTCTTTGTCTTGGGCTATGTCGAACTGGGAGCTGCCACCAAGGCCATCCGCGTCCATGGTTGGTACCTGCCCTCAGAAGTCGAGCGCGCCCCCAGCCTTCGCGTCGTCTCGGACGGCAAGACCCTTTTTCAAACAAGGATTGCCCATCCCAAGCAACAGGATCCCGTTCCCCAATGGAATCAAGCCTTCGCCCAAACTCCCCAAAAAACTTTACACGCTGCTTGGGTCGATCTATGGCGTGACGACCTCCTTGCCAAAACAGGCAAAAAGCGCATTCGCATCGATAATCTGGGTTTCCCGAGGGGAAGCGAGCTGGTCCTGGACCCCTTCCAGGAAGCAAGCCTCCCCACCACCCTCACCGAAATCGAACTCCCCGCATCACCTGTCAGCGATGACCTTTTCAAACTCGTCTTCGGAGGGACCTTCCGCGCCATCCTGGCCAGCATGATCGCCTACTTGATCGCCCAATGGTTTGACATCCAGCTCTTTCATTTCTGGAAACGCCTGACCAAGGGCAAGCATCTCTGGCTTCGCAACAACGGGTCCACCATCCTTTCGCAACTTGTGGACACAAGCCTGGTGGTCACCGTGCTCTTCTTAGGCACCCAAAACCAACCCTTGATCCCCGGCATGATCATCGATGGATGGAAATTCAAGGCCCTGGTCGCCTTGGTGGACACCCCCTTCTTCTATCTAGGAGTATGGGCCTTCAAACGATTCCGCTTGGCTCCCCCCTGGAGCGAATACGCGGTTTCATCATAAAAGCCCCGCCTCATTCGTCCCCCTTTCTGTCCATTTGAAAAATCTCCACCAGCTCTTTGTAGAAGGCTTTTCTTGGCGATCCCGGGCGGTAGACAAGACCGATCTTCCGCCCAAATCCACCCCCTTCGAAGGGGCGGAGGACGACGGGATCTTCTTTTCGAATTTCGCGAGCGATGGCCATCTGAGGAATCAAGGTCAGTCCATTCCCCATCCCCACCATTTGGACAAGGGTGATCAAACTGCTGGCCCTGAGGTCCGGAAGATCCCCAACTCCGATTCCTTCACAGAGTTGCAAAGCCTGGTCTCGGAGGCAGTGCCCCTCCTCGAGGAGAAGAAATTCCTCTGCCTTCAAATCCTTCTCGCGAATGCGCGGGTGAGAAGCTAGGGGATGGCCCTTGGGAAGGAGGCAAAGAAAGGGATCATAAAAAAGAGAGAGTTCACGAAGGTCCCCAAAATCCATTTCGAGATCCAGGGCCAAAAGGCAGAGATCCAACTCGCCTGCGTGCAGGGCTTCAAGAAGGTGCCCCGTCTTGTCCTCCCGGATTTCCAGGTGGAGGTTCTCAAAACAGGACTTCAATTTCGGTAAGGCCGGGGGGAGGAGATAGGGAGCAATGGTTGGGATCACCCCGAGCCGAAGGACCCCTTTTCTCGGATCCTGAAAGGAACACAAGGCTTCCTGGAGTTCTCGGATCTCTTGCAGAATGGGACCCGCCCTCCTGCAAGCCTCCTTCCCCGCTGAGGTCAAACAGACCCCTTTGCTTCCTCTTTCAAAAAGAGGGACACCCATAATCTCTTCCAACTTCTGGATTTGACTGCTGAGAGCGGGTTGGGAAACGGAACATCTCCGGGCCGCCTTTCCAAAATGGCCCAGCTCAGACAGCGCAAGGAGATATTCAAGCTGGCGAAAGGTCGGTCTGTTGGCGAAACCCATAAGCAGAACCTATCGAAAAGAAAGCTTCATGGTATTAGAACGATTCTTCTTTAGGAAATAATATCAATCTTTTCTTGACCATTCCTGGAGGATCAAAATGCTACGACCACATCTCCCTCTGATCGGGGGTTTTTTGAGCTTGGGCCTCATCGGCCTTGGAAGCCAACAGGGGATGCAAAAAGCCACGCCCCCTGCTCCCCGGGGTAGTACGAGTTATGCAAAGGTGGACCAGACCGAGCCCTTTGACAAGGTCATGGCCCGCATGAAGAAGGCGAAGCCCACCCTTCTCGAAAAACATCGCCAGCTTTTAGAAAAGCGCTATGACCTCTCCGACCGGTCGGAAACAGAGGTCCGAATGTCTAGGGGAAAAAAGATCCAAACGGGGGTCCGGGTCAAGCTCCCTGAGGGGATTGGATGGGAAGACCTGGCAGCCATGCGCCCGGCGGAAATCCGTGAAAAAGGTCTCTGGCCGGAAGGCTTCCTCCCCCTCCCCCATCCCAATCACGCCGAAGGTGGCATGCTCTTCCCCCAACACCACATCGACGAAATCAAAAAGCAAACCGGCCGGGATTTGACTCGTTTCGACCTCGACTATGTTATGCCCCGTCGTTTTCTTCCGGAGTTTCCTCCGCCGATCTATCTCACTACTAGGCCCGATCTGGGCGACGTATCCCAGGGGCAACTCGTCACGACCGATAACTATTTCAAACTCTTTTCCGGAATTCTGAACCCCAAGCAATTGGAAGGACTCAGGCTCCTGGTCACCCCCTTTCCGCAGCAACAGTTCAATGCCACCTTCGACCGGAGAAGCGCAAGACCGAGCTTGGGGGTGAGCTGCTTTGATTGTCATGCAAACGGCCACAGCAATGGGGCGACCCATCTTGTGGGAGATATGCGGCCACAACCCTACCGACATCGTCTCGATACTCCCTCGCTCCGGGGAGTCAACATCCAACGACTGTTCGGCTCTCAGCGGGCCTTGAAAACCGTAGAGGATTTTACGCAGTTCGAACAACGAGCCGCCTACTTCGATGGAGATCCTGTGATCGCCACGAAAAAGGGCATCAACGTTATCGAACGAGGATCGCAAGCCCACTTCATGGGCGAGTTCCAGGCCATCCTGGACTTTCCTCCGGCTCCCAAGCTGGGCTGGGACGGCAAACTCGATCCCGAAAAGGCCAGCGAGGCCGAGCTGCGCGGGCAAGCTGTGTTCTTCGGCAAGGGCAAATGCTCGGCGTGCCACGCCGCCCCCTTTTACACCGACAACCTCATGCATAACCTCAAGGCCGAGCGCTTTTTCAAACCCCGCATGATCCATGGAAGGTTCGCAACGGCCGACGGTCCCATCAAGACCTTTCCTCTCAGGGGAATCAAGGACAGCCCCCCCTACCTCCATGATGGCAGGCTCTTGACCCTGGAAGACACTGTTGAATTCTTCAATCTCATCCTGGGGACGAAACTAAAAACCTCGGAAAAGAAAGACCTGGTCGCCTTTCTCCGCTGTCTTTGATCCGATCGATGCCTTAGAAAACCGATCCATCACCTGCAGCCGGGAGAGCTCCCGGCTGTTCCATGGTGGTTTATTCTCTTGGCGCATTCACATCGATCAAGCAGGATACACGGATGCTGAATCGAGAGGATCTTGAGGCCCGCGAAGTCGCAAGCCTGAGCCGCCTGGCCTGCCGGGCGCACGATAGCAAGGGACGGCGTATTCCAGAAGAAGAGGATCCCTTACGAACCTGCTTCCAGCGGGACCGGGACAGGATCCTCCATTCGGCGGCCTTTCGCAGGCTTCAGCAAAAAACCCAGGTCCTCCCAGCCCACATAGGAGACCATTATCGAACAAGGCTGACCCACTCCCTCGAGGTTGCGCAACTCGCCCGCTCAGCTTGCCTCTCCCTCGGCCTGAATCCGGACCTCGCCGAAGCGGTGGCCCTGGCGCACGACATCGGACACCCTCCCTTTGGGCATGTGGGTGAACGCGTGCTCCAGGAAATCATGAAAGACCACGGAGGGTTCCGCCACAACGCACAAGGGCTCCGCATTGTGGACCTTCTCGAGGAACGTATGGGGGGTGAGGTCGGCCTCAACCTCTGCTACGAAACTCGGGTCTGCATGATCAAATCCAAGATTCCCGAGGGCTTTCCCATCGCCGAGGATCTCCCCCGTGAGGGACCGCCCTTCCTCGAAGGGCTTGTCGTCGATCTCTGCGATCGGGCAGCCTATGTCTCCCACGACCTCGAAGACGCTTTGCGCAGCGGATACGTCACCTGGGAAGCCTTCGAGGCTCTCGCCCTCCCTTCCGAAGCCAAAGCCCATGCCCAAGAACGGCTCAACCTCCCCTCATCCTTGCCCAGCAACAGTCACATCCTCCGCCGCAGGACCATCAGCTCTCTTGTTTCTCTTCTCATCCGAGATTTAGTGGTCTCTTCAGACAAGCGCATCCAAGCGGCCCACCGCATCCGAACACCTCATGAAGCCCGCATCACAGGCAGGGAACTCATTGCCCACAGCCAAAAACGGCAAGGTCAAATTTTGGAGCTACTCAAAACTCTGAATGCCCTTTTTTATCAACACCCCAAGGTCCTTGATGCCATTCACTTACGGAGCGACCGGATCTCTAAAATAAATGATCTGTATATGAAAAATGAGAAAAAACTCCCTCCTCGCTTCCAAGCCCTCCTCGATCGTTGGGGAAAACAAAGAGTCATTTGTGACTACATCGCCGGTATGACGGACCGTTTTTTAGACAGGCAAAGAAACCCGATAAAATAGCCAAGCTTTTTTGAGAATTTTTCCTGTTCCTCTGAAACTCCGATAAACTCGGAGGCTACTGATAGGCAGGGAGCCTCAGCCGAGTCCTGAGACCCTCCCAAGAATTTGCAACGATGTGTTCTTCCTGCCTCTTTTCTAATCAATACAACGGTCTCTCTTTGCCTCAGATTCTGCCATCACCTCGCATTTCACTTCTCCTTTGGAAAAGTCATGGATTTGGTCGAAGAATTGAGAGAGCCGGAAATCGATTAGGCCCGGTTCTTTTCTTTTGTTTTTAATATGACCTCAGTCCATCCCACTGATACTTGGGCGGATTCTCCGTTTCCGGTCAAAGGAGCCTTCTCTCCTTTTGCCGAATTGGTGCATGCCCCCTTCGAGCGCGTCCAAGAAGGCTGTCCTTCTTATGGGGACGAGCAGAGCGGGCATGTTCAAAAAATCGACTTTGAACAGGCCATCAATGAGATCGGAGAAAGACTCACCCTGGATATCCCTGGGTTTTTGGCACTCTATGTTTGTTCCCCTCAAGTCAAGAGTCCAGCACCCAGCCTCTCCCTGGGCCTGGTCACTCACCACCCACTGACCCCACAAACAAAACGGACACTCCAGGTCGCAATCGGGCGATTCCTCGGCATCCCCAGGATCTCCTTGGGGTGCTGGACCCCCGCCAACCTTAGGTCTGAACTCCTCAAGGAAAAAACCGGTATCGAAGTCCTGTTGGGTGGAACCAAGATCACCGGGATACAAGACCCTCTTGCAAGTATCGGGGTCCAGTTCGCAAAATCTCCAGCTCCTCAGGCAGCGCTCACCGAGTTACAGAAGGCCTTCGAAGCCCTCTTGCGCTTTCCCCCCAATGGAGATTCCAGCGACTTCGATCTCACCCCAAGCCCACAAGATTTTCACCCCAACATCGGCCCTGTACTCGCCATTGAGCATCTCACAAACGCGATGCTTCTTAAGCTGGGTGCCTACACTTCTTCGCTCGAGGAACGCAAAGAGGTCCTGAAGAAGACCTATCCGGTCAGCCCGAGCCGTTTAAAGCTTTTGATCTGGGGTTTGGAGGGTGGCTACGAGGATCCACCCCTCGACACAACAGAACTTTCAGCTGGGACCTCCGAAGCAGAAGCCCTCTGGCACAAACTCCGCCACCTCTGCCTCGGGCTCTATGTGAGTATTCGTTTTCCAGACGCCGAAATGGAGATTGATTCCCCAAAGCACCCCATTTTCAAGGAAGTCACCCTCCCCAAGTCTCGATTGGGGAGATGGTGGAGAAAACTCCGTGAACCCCGAAGCGTGGACCTGGGCCTAGATCCTTATGGCCGGCTTCTGCTCGCTCTTGTCCTTGCAAAGACCGCCCCCGACAAGGAGAACAAGCAGCTCTGTAACAAGATCGCTGACATCCTTCCCAACTTGGGAGGGGGCATCCTCGCCAACCCCACCTGGGAAAACCTCCGCAAAGAAGCCATGGTCATTCATGCCGTCACCCAACCCAACGCCCCCTTGGGATTTCGGGATTTTCTTTCCGCGATCTGAGGCCCTGGTAAACGGGGTTTAATCCCTGGGTTGGCCGGCTCCGGCATAGAGCTTGTCGATATAGTCGATGATCTGTCGGACATAGGCCCGCTTTTCGAGATATGGTCCAGGGAAAAAGCTTCGCTTAAACCCGTAAAGGAGGATGTGTTTGAAATCCCGGGGTGAAAGGTGGAAGGTTTGAATAGCCTTCATGCACTCCTCCGAAACGGTGGTGTTGGAGACCAGCCGGTTGTCCGTGCAAATCGTGGTCGAAAGCTTGGCCTTATGCATCTTGCGGAAGGGGTGCTTGCTCAGGTTCTCTCGAAACTCGGGGAGGGTCTGCTGGTTAGAAGTGAGGCAAACCTCGATCGTCACCCGTCGATCCCCCACATAACGAACCAGCTTGTCCACATAGTCTTTTTTATCTTGGATGCTCCGATCTTGAATCTTCCGGGAGGAAAAGAGCCAGGTCCCGTGTCCGATGCGGTCCGCATGGCAGTCGGTAATGGCTTGGAAGATGGACTCCGGGCCATAGTCTTCCCCGGCGTGGACGGTCTTGCCTAAAAAATGTGCGTGCACCAGCTGGTAGGCCTCCTTGTGATCCGCGGCAGGAAATCCCCTTTCCTGTCCCGCGAGATCGAAGCCGACAATGGGGACCCCGTCTTCCTCAAGGCTGAGGACAGCTGCCCGCGCCAACTCGAGTGATGCCAGCGCGAAGATGCGCTCTTCGGAGGTCAGAGGAAGGGCTTGGAAATAGGCCCCGTAGTGAGGACTGAAGTGGGTGTTAAAATAGCGCATCGCACAGACAATGATCCCCGCATGAAAGGGAGGTATGGCTCCGCTCTTGACTTCGGGGCGACGGTTGAAGGCCCGCTCCGCGCGCCGGAGGCCCTTACCCACAGCCTTGAGGACCTTGCGGATCCCAAAGTTCCCATGGACATGCAACTGGGGAGCAAAACGCACCTCGAGGTAGTAGACGCCCTCGTTTTGGCAATCCTCCGCCAGCTCCAAGGCAGTCCGTTCCAAGGCCTCGGCATCCTTGAGGCAGGCCACGGTATATTCGAATCCTTTGAGATACTCGGGGAGGTTTTTATAGGCCCGCTTGAACACCAACTTGCGCAGCCCCTCTTCACTCGAAGAGGGAAGGGCCACCTTGCGTTCCTTCGCCAACTCAATCAGAGTCGGGAGACGGAGGCTTCCATCGAGGTGCACGTGGAGGTCTGTCTTGGGGAGAGCACGGACAAGTTCTTCTGTCAATGGTGATTTGGTCATGCGAGATCCTTGAGCCTCAGCTTCTGGATGTCAATCCTTCCTTCTTTCTCCCTCATCCCCCATCATGCCACGATGAAGGTTCTGGACCAGAAGATCCAAGTGCACCCCGAACGGGAAGACCTTGCCGCCCTGGCAAGCCAGGGGTTTGAAGCACTCTGGAAAGACCTCCAGGGACCTGTCCTCGACCGCAACAGGCTCCGGCGTGTGGAATATATCGAGTGGAAAGGCGAAGCGTTTTATCTCAAACGCTTCCTTGGCATCCAGTGGAAGAACGCTCTCAAATTACGTTTTTTTGAAAAACCCCACTGCCAGAGCCAGGCTTTCCGCGAGACCCTAGTCATCGAACGCCTTCGCAGCCTGGGATTCCATCCCCCCAGCATCCTCCTCTCTGCAGAAGAAACCAAACTGGGCCATGAGCAGCGATCCCTCCTCGCCACCGCCCCACTCCCCGGGCGACCTCTCAGTGAAATCTACGCCGAGGCCCCCATGCCCATGGAACTGCTTCTCCGATGCGCCGAAACCTTCGGCCGAATCCTCCGTTCGGGCATTTATCTGCCCGATCTCGGCCTCGACCACTGCTTTCTTCTTCGGGGCGATCACCTAGGGCTGCTCGATTTCCATAATGCACGTTTCAGCCCCGCCCCCCGGCAGCGGGACCTCGCCCGCGCCCTCGCCCACTGGTTTAAATCCCCCAGTGGGTCCCACCTTTGGGACCATGTCGTCCCCTTTACCGAGACCTATCTTCGGGCGGCCGAGCGAGCTGACTGGGCCCCCAAGGTCCTTTACCGCCTCCAACGCCGCCTCGGTTCATGACAACACCCGGAAGCGCTTCCCGCTACGAACAAAAGGGCAAGGCCGCAGCCTACGAAGCCCGAAACCCCGCCCGCACCCGCGCCGAACGCGCCCTCCTCAGCGCCCTCCTCGCACGTGGGGGACAGCCATCCTCCGTCCGGGTCCCCTCCATCCTCGACGCGCCCTGCGGAACGGGTCGCCTCTACCCCTGGTTGGCGCAGGACCTGAAGGGCGCTCATTACCTTGGCCTCGACGGGTCCCTCGCCATGTTGGAACAGGCTCAAGCAAAGGACATCCCGGCAGCTTTCATCCAAGGAGATCTCCAGCATCTTCCCCTCGCTGAAAGAAGTTTTGACCTCGTCGTCTCTTTTCGCTTTCTCCACCACCTAGCAAAACCCGAAGCGGCCACCGCCCTCCGGCAGCTCGCCCGTGTCACTCGAAGGGACTTGGTCCTCAGCGCCTTTCACCCATGGTCAGCCCACCACCTTTCGCGCAAAATACAAAACTGGTTACAAAGAAGGCCCCTGCCTCGTCATGCACACAGCCCGAGATGGATTCGTGAACAATTGGCTCACCAGGGATTGCGAGAGATCGAACGCGCCCGCATGGGACACTTCCGCGACCTCTGGGTCGGCCTCTACCGCAAATCGCCTCCTGGGCTTCTTGATTGATTCGGATAACACCCGATGAAAATTTGAGGAGAGGCTCTCAGCTTTTTCCAAGATAGGGGCTCTGTTCCCTTAAAAACTCCATCTCAACCCCCCAGCTAAGGGTAAACGGAATTCCTGTGCTTATTTTTTCCGCTCAACGTAGGCGGTGATTTTGGAGATGCTGTCGAGATTCTCCGGAAGGATCTCATCATCTTCGACCGTAATCTCAAACTGGTCTTCGAGGAAGGTAATCAGCTCGAGGACTCCCGTGGAATCAATAATCCCTTCATCCAAGAGGGAGGTGTCGTCACTCAAGGGCTCCCCTTCCCCTGACAGGAGATAGTTCTCCTGGAGGAAGTTGTGGATCTCTTTGGCGATGTCGGTGGCAGTCTTTTCGGTCATGCGGATTTCCTAAGAGGTCGGCACTCTACTCTCGGCACTCTATTCTTCGACAAGGACGAGTCAGGAGGTAAAACAAAGCCTTGGCAGGGGAGCATCATAGAGAGAACCTGCCTTGGGATGGAAGCTTGGGGACAAGCTCTGCTTTTCTCAATTTCTTTGATTCACTTCAAGGGATGAGGCGGCCTTCCATGCAACGATCGCGCGTGTTTCTCCTTCTGCATCTTCCACTCCCTGCACATCGGTATAGACAGGGTTCTTCCTCAAGCGTCCGAGGACTCCCTTGGCTTGGCCGAGACCGATCTCAAAGGCCAGGGCGGAGCCAGGCTTCAGAAATTCCGGAGCTTCTTTGATGAGTTTCCAAAGGATGCCGACGCCGAACCTGCCCCCGTCAAAGGCGAGCTTGGGTTCAAAGGCACGGATCTCTTCGGCCATCTCATCCACCCGAGCGCTGGAGATATAGGGGGGGTTGCAAAGGATCAAATCGAAGGGTCCCAGCCCTGCCTCGCGAATGGGCTGTAGAAGATCCCCCGCAAAAAAGCGCAGCCTCTCCTCGATCCCCAAGAACTTCGCATTTTCCCGTGCCAGCTCGATGGCGTCCTCGGAGAGGTCCGCTCCAAAAACCAGCGCACCTGGCATTTCATGCGCCACAGCAAGAGCAAGGTTGCCGCTCCCGGTACAGAGGTCGAGAACCTGGAGCCTCTCCCCCTCTTGGGACATGCTGCGGGCAAGCTTGATCGCCTCACGACCCAGAAGCTCTGTCTCCTTGCGCGGGATCAGAGCCTGGGGTCCAGCTAAGAGCTCGAGGCCCATAAAACATTGCCGCCCGGTGAGGTGCCCTAAGGGCTCGCCTTGCAAACGACGGTCGACCAAGCCCTTCAAGGCCTCCGCCTGCCCAGGCTCGAGGGCCTCAAGAGGGACACCCATGGCCCGGTCCACCGAGAGGGGCTCCCCCGCGGCCAAGGCCCAAAGTGCCCGCAAGGTCGTCTCGGGAGTTTCCTCGGGCTTGTCTCTGAGGCCGGCCCATCCCTGTTCCAGGCGGGCCTTCTGCTCTTGAAAAAACGGGCTGTTCTCAGTCATTACGGTCTTGGTCATCGAGCAATCCCTTCTTCCGGATTTTTCCCGTCGTCGTCTTGGGGAGGCTGTCCCGAAAGTGGACGTCCCTGGGAACCATGAAATTCTCCAAGCGTGCAAGGCAGTATTTTTTGATCTCCTTGTCGCTCAGCTCTACGTCCTTTTCGAGGACGACAAAGGCGCTGATCGCCTGCCCAAGGATGGGATCGGGGACACCCAAGACAGCCGCTTCTCGGATGCCCGGCATCCCATGCAGGCAGTTTTCGACTTCGATGGGGCTGACCTTCTCCCCACGGGTTTTGATGATGTCGTCATTGCGCCCGACAAAGTAGAGGAACCCCTCTTCGTCCACGCGGAAGAGATCCTGGGCGCAGAGCATGCGCTCGCCTGGCAAGGGCCCCTCGCGCAGCATCTGCTTCGAAAGATCCTCGCGGCCCCAATACCCCAGCATGACATGCGGACCCCGCACATGGAGGACACCCACTTCGCCGGGAGCTGTAGGATGACCCTGCGCATCCAGGACGAAGGCTTGGGTGCCGGGAATGGCCTTGCCGACCGAGTCGGGCTTGCGCTCCAAATCCTCCGGCTCCAGGTAGGCCACCCGCTTGCATTCGGTCAGGCCATACATTTTGAAGATCAAAGCATTGGGGAAGATCTCACCTAGCTCTCGGAGGAAATCTTTGGGCAGGGCTGCGGCTGTGTTGGTAATGCAGCGCACACTGGGGAAGCAGAGTTTTTTGCGGGCATGCAGAGAGAGAAGCATGGCATAGACTGTCGGAACCCCAGGAAAGACGGTGGCGCGCTCCTCTTCGAGAACTTTCAAGACCTGGGCAGGATAGGTAAAGGAGCGTTCCAGAATGAGGGTCGCCCCCAGGCGAAGGGTCATGAGGAGCTGGTAAAGGCCATAGTCAAAGGCAAGGGGAAGGGCGTTCAGGATTCGATCCTCGGCCCCGAGCCGCAGGTAGGTGCTGATACTCTGGGCGGCAAAGACCATGGACTGGTGGCTCATCATGACCCCCTTGGGAGCGCCGGTGCTGCCCGAGGTGTAGATCAGAGAAGCCAGGTCGATCGGAATGCGTGCCGGTTCAGGTCTGGGGGCCTCGCGCCCTTCTTCTAAGAGTGCGTCAAAAGGAATAGAGCCTTCGGGCCTTCTCCCGGAGCAGCCGAAAATCAGGGGCGCATCGAAGCCTGAGAGGGCAGGACCGAGGACCTTGGCCAGGTGGCCGTCGCTGAGGAGGGCCTTGGCCCCCGAGTCCTCCAGGATGAACCGGAGCTTGTCGGCCTTGGTCTGGGGATTGACCACGAGAAACACTCCGCCCGCCAAAAGAGCGCCGAAGATGGACAGCACACAAGGCCAGGTGTTGTCCATATACACTAAGACCCGATCGCCCGGCTGAAGCCCGCGCCTCCTGAGCGCCCCCGCCAGGGCCCATGCGTCCCGAAGGAGCCGGCCGTAGCTGTATCGCTCCCCTCCCGCCACGAGAGCGCATTTGTCGGGATGGCGCTCGGCAGCCCGGAGCAAAAAATCTTGGAGCAGCCAGGGTTCTTTCTCAGCCTTGGACCTTGCCTTCTCGGATGAGGACATCACGTTGGACCTTTTGATCGGGATCGCATTCTGGGACATCGTAGCCTTCGTTTTGCAGGAGGAGGGTGGAGAGAACCCCGACCAGGGCCATCTCGTCGCTCTCGGAGACCCCAGTCTCCAGATTCTTTCGGCATTTTGCGAGGAGCCTCCTGACCGGAAGTGGATCCAAAAGCCCCGACGCCTTCAGCGAACCTTCTTCCAGAAGCTCCATCGGCCAGGAGGGAGCTCCCGGGCCCAAGAACGAGCGGAGGATCGGAGCCCGGTAAGGGCGCTTCTCGCGCTTGCCGATCTCTTCGGGGAGCAGGTCTTCCACAGCCTTTCGCAGGACCCACTTTTCGCGCAGACCGGCCAAACGAAACCGATCCGGCAATCTGGCTGCAAACTCAAGAAGGCGGTGATCCAGAAAAGGAAAGCGCCCTTCCACCGAGTGCGCCATCAGCATGCGATCCCCCTGCGAATGCAGCAAATAACCCTGCAAGAAGGTGCGGATTTCCAAATCCTGGGCCCGTCCCAGGGGACTTTCCGAAGCGTAGCTCTCAGGCAGATCCGCAACCAGAGCCTCCAAGATCTCCTCCTGCGGATGGGCTTCCCGGATCTCCGGCGCAAGCATCCGAAAACAGCGGGCGGTGTTCCCGAACCTGAGGCGATGGCTGTAGAGCGGATCCTCCAGCGCCTCCATCCCCTTACGGAAAAAGGCCCTCGTAAAGGCCTCTGCCCTGCCCAAGTCCCGCGCCAAATAGGGATAGAGTTTGCGCAGCAACAGAGGCCGGCACTCCGATGCAGGCTGCCTGGCCCAAAAGCGCCGCACCTTCATTTCCTTAAAAATGTTGTAACCCGCAAAGACCTCGTCCGCCCCCTCTCCCGTGAGCACGACCTTCATCCCCGCTTCCCGCACCGCCTTGGACAGCAAAAACAAGGGTGCCGGCGAAGTCCGAAGCAAAGGCTTCTCACAGCGGCGCAGCACCTCTGGAAACACCGCAGCAATCTCCCCCCCTTCAATCCGAACCGTCTCCAGCTTTGTCCCCAACTCAGCCGCCATCCTCCCTTGAAACGAACTCTCGTCAAAAAGCGGATCTGCAAAAGCCACCGCAAAAGACCGCAACTCCGGGACACCCATCTTTTGGACCAAGGCCGCCGTCGCCGAAGAATCCAGGCCGCCGCTCAAATACGCCCCCACAGGAACATCCGCCCGAAGCCGCAAGCGACAAGAATCCTCAAGCAGCTCCCTCAAATGCTCCGCCGCCTCCCCCACAGAGGCATAGCACCCTTCTTCAAAAAAACTGAAGTCCCACCAGCGCTCCTCCCAAGCACCCTCAGCCCCTTCCGCCTCCAAATCCACCCAAAGCAAACAGCCCGGCCCAAGCTCCCGAACTCCTCGATAAAAACTCCCGCCCGGCCGACAGGCCCAAAGCGTAAACACCTCGGCCAAGCCCAGAGGATCCACTTCTCCCTCAAAGCTGGGATCTTGAAAAAAAGCCTTCGCCTCGGAAGCAAACAAAAGCCGATCCCCCCCCTCGAAGACAAAAAGCGGCCGAATCCCAAGCCGATCCCGCGCCACCAAAAGGCGCCGGGCCTTCCTATCCACAAGAGCAAAGGCAAAGGCCCCATTCAATCGACCCAGAAGCCCCTTCGCCCCCCACTCCTCATACCCATGCACCAAAACTTCAGTATCGCAGTGCGTCACAAAAACATGGCCCAAGCCCTCAAGCTCCCCCCGAAGCTCCTCATGATTGTAAATCTCCCCGTTCTGCACCACCCAACAGCTCCCATCTTCATTGCTGATGGGTTGATCCCCCCCTACAAGATCCACAATAGAAAGCCGCGTATTGACCAGCCCAAGCCCCTTCTCCCGAAAAAGCCCCACCCCATCCGGTCCCCGCGTCCGCAGACTTTCCGCCATCTGAAGCAGCAGCCCCCGATCAGGTTCCCGCCCATCCCACCGAACAATGCCCGCGATCCCACACACCCTGGCTCTCCTCCCTCAAAAGAAATCCACCCACTCTTGCCCCCATCCTATCGACAGAAAGGAGGAAAGACCTGTTTTTAGAGCCCCCCAAAGGCATAAGCCCCCCACGAATCACAGATAACAGGCAAACGGCCTTCATCCTCCTCAAAGCCGAAGGGCCAACCGAAGCCCATCCACCTGGTCCGGATGGCATAAGGTCTTTGGATCCCCCTTGAGGCAATCTTCGGGGGAAACAAATGAGGAGTAAAAACCGCATTCTTGTGAAAGTGCTCAGAATAAAGGCAAAAAACAATCCAAAAAGAATGGCCAAAAAAGAAATCCCTGCAAAAAGTCTTAAAGGAACCCCTTTGGGGAGACCATCCCTTGAACAGGAAAGGGGCGGGCCTGTTCGACAAAATTCTTCCCCGCAGGAGAAAAGGAAAAAGCCCCCCTGTGAAACCCAAACCCATTCCCCCAGACCTTACGAAAATCTCTCCCCAAGAATCGGCCGAAAGCGAATAAATGGAATTAAAGTAAGGCTAAGGTTTCATGGAGCTGAGAAAGGGGGTTAGGACCTTTACCTCGCTTGGTCCATCGGCCGGGGATGCTGTTTCTGCCCACAGTGGGCCTCTAGCCAAAATCAAACAATTTGGATTTGGAACGAAGGACAAGGAGCTTGGCACTCTTGCTTCCTTTGCCTCCACTGCTTGCGTGCATGGTTTCTCCCCTGGGATAATTGCTAAAGTAGACCTCACAAAGGCCATCAAGCTACTCATACTTGTGGACAAACCACAATCAAAGGCCAGAGAAGCGTTTTTCCCTTCTCGTCGTAACTGTAGTCCCCCCTTCCCGCAAAGCAATACTGTTGGGTGTCCGCTTTCAAGTTCTTGGACTCACTGAGAGTGGTGCTTCCCAGGGTCATGTCCACCTGGCTTCAATTGTGAGCAGCATCAAGAGGCAAAGACCTTCTTCTATTGGAAATCTGCGTTTTTCGGTTCCTTAAGAAAAAGAACCCTAAAAACTACACACTCGTTGCCCTTTTCCTCATCAGCCATGCCAAAGAAAAAGAGAAGGCTAAAGATAAAACACCAACCCCAATTAAAGACCCTGGGGAAAACGCCATGTATTCATATACATGTAAAACAAAGAAGACGGCCCCAAAAAGGGTGGTCAAATAAAATAACCACCGGTCTCCTTTCCGGAGGGACCAAAAGAAAACAAACACAAGAATGACAGCCCAAAGGATGGAGAAAACCCAAGGAGGCATTAATATTGAGAATCCCGCCAGGGAAAGATGATCCCCATATCGGGTCGCATCAGAAAAGGAAAGATTCAATAAAAAATAGCTGGTCCTTGCAGTAGAAAGAACAATCCGCCGCAAATGCCCAGGCCCTTTTTTTCCTCCTAAATGGAAGAGTACCAGCACAAGCGACCCGGATAAAAGAAGATAAAGCGTATTGCTTATTTCGATCTTTGAAAGTCTATAATCAAAATAATCAAGAGGAAACACCCCCAAGGCCAGAGTCCCTAAAACAGCTAAAAAGGAACTCCGAAAAACAAAAGCACAAAGAAAAAAGATAAAGGAGCTAAGCAAATAAGGATAAAAGTTTGCATGGTTAATTTGAATCAAGCCTCGACTAATCAAAATGGACCCGATTGAAATAAGAAGAAAGGAAAATACGCGTAGCTTTCTTTGTTGGCGACGAAAAAAAAGAAATCCTAACACTAAAAGAAAAAAACCAAGGGAGAGCGTGGCGATGGGTTTAGAGATTAGCATCCTGAGCCCTTCACTCAAGGCAAGAACGCTAAAACCAATTAGGAGATTAAAAACCAGGAGGCCAAGATCCTTGATAAAAATGCCACAAAACCGGTCGCGCTCTTCCTTGCTAATTTTCCCTTCCTTTTCCAACTGATCGAGATCGAGGACTACTTTCACTGGATCTTTACCTGCATCATGAACTCACAAGAAAGGAAGAAAATCTTTTCTTTGGAAAAACAAATCCTTAAAAATCCGACGTATCTAGACATTTATGACAAACATGGACCCTGAAAACGGCTTTGGATTTTTCGAAAAACAAAAGCGATTAAAATTCCAAGAAGCCCTAGACCTATCAACGAGATTGCAGTGAGTCGATGGAACTCGTACCATTGGATAAAAAAATGGGCGGCAGCAAAAAGAGATGTCATATAAAAGTACCAAATAGACCTGCTTTTAATAGCAAAATAGAACTGCACCAACAAAACAATGGCCCAAGCGATCGAATACCCCCAAGTAGGAATAAGACCTGAATTCTTTACCTCTTCAACGGAGGGTGCCCAGGAATAACTCGCATTAAAAAAGAGAAAATTGAAATAGATAAGGCTAGATTTAGCAGCAACACTTGCCAACCGCCGATACTCGGCTGAAACCTTTTTTTGAATCTTGTAAAAAAAGACAAACAGCAAAAGAAAAAAGAACAAAAAAAAGAGGTTTAATCGGTCCTGCTCCTTTTCAAAAAAAAGGTCGTAGATCAACATCCCCACATTACCTAATGCAGGAACAGAGAGAAACGCAAGAAAAGCACTCTTTGCAATTAGGCTAAATCCTCCAAGAAAAAGCGGCAAGAAAAGATATACAAGATGGGAATCTGGATATCGTTGGCCCAAACCATTACTAATGGTAACGACACCAAAAATAACCAACAACGAAAAGGCAATACGCCACCTCTTACCAAAAAATAAAGAGAGGCCGATCGCCATTAAAAGGCTCCCCCCGCCTATGAGAAAGCTGGTGAGGAGTGAAGGGGTCATGAGCATTACACCTTCACTCATGGCAATCGCTCCAAAACAAACCAAGAGGTTTATCGCCACCAACTTAAAGTTTTTTTGAGAATTTTCTTTGAGAAGGGAATACTCTTCAGAAGAAATTTCGCCATCCTTTAAGGATTGGTCTAAGTCTAGAACGACTTTCAAATCATCCTCCTCAGAAGATTTCCAACTTTTCCTTCACGAAAGGCACTCAAGCCTCGATTCTCATTTTTGAATTGGACCTCTATTCCTGCGTAAGGGAAACGACGATTTAAAGGAAATGAATAATTGTCAGCTCTCCAAAAACAATCCATTCAACTCTCCTAGATTCATCTACAATGGGGAAAGGATTCTCTTGTTCACATCGAGAAAAAGGGCGAATCAAAAAACAAGTTGAGCTTGAAAAGATTGAGGAAAAAGGAAAAAGAAGGCCCTATCCGATCTAAGGCATCTTCCCCTCCTCACGCGATTCAATATCCATGGCTATTTTCATGACTTGCTATTTTTATGACTTGACAGTGAACCTTAACAAGAAAACTAAAAAGCTCTCTCAATCCCTCACCCCACATAACATCCAATTTTTTTGAGGCTAGTTCTTATCCTCTACGCAAGAATGCCCAAAATTCATCAAAAAGGAAAGAAAAACCCTGAAATCAAAAGGGAAGAACTGATTCCTCTTCCCTTTCATTTCTGGTTTTTTTGAACGTTTTTTACATTCTCTTCCAACTTACTCGATCCCCACCCCAGCGTATTGCTCAATTCCCACGTCAGTGTCTCCATAGATAAGCCCATGGTCGACCTGTTCATCCAGAACAATCTTAATTGAAAAGGGGTTTTCCAGAGTAGCTTGGATCCCATGGGCAACCAATTCGTCCACAATCGTCGAGACCATTCCTTCAAGAGTTGAAAAGGTTGAAGGATTCCACGTCTTTTCCCAGCGTTGGGTACCCACTGTAACCGTAGATGGATTTCCATCGTCATCTTCTCCCGCAATCCCCCCAATCATGATAATCCTTCCCACGTAATGCTCCTGACTTAGCTTTTTGTTGGGCTCTCCGGGAAAAACGATGAACTGTTGATTGTGCTTTCCCCTTGTATGATTTGTAACATGGAACTTTTCGATTCCCTTATTGGGGGGAGTCGCCACCACTGAAACGGTAAAACTTGCCCGGGTCGCCTGAACCACTCCAGAAAGATTCGTATTAATAGCTTTTTTTACCCGCTCCGCCATCTCCTCCTTTGTGCATCCTTTTTTTAGGTCATCATCAGCATTTTTGCTTCCTTGTTCCCCTGTAAGAAACTCTTTAGTTACCCGCTTCCCATCCTTATCAATATATTGAATGGTAATTACTTCATCATTTGTTTTTCTGGCTTTCGTAAAAGCTCCAAATCCAATCCCTCCTTCCCTAAACCTGATAGCCTCAGACCTACTTTCTGCTATTTTTTGTTGATGGGATGTAAAGGGCAAAAAGCCCAGAAAGGAAATGGGTATTAACGCAAAAGAGAGAAACAAAGGCTTCATCTTTACCTCCATGAGTAAGATCCTAAAAAGGGTTGACGAGTGCTACTCAAGGTAATAACCCATGCAACTTAGAAATCACATAGGTTTCAAACCTGACAAAGATCCATTTTCCACCCCAGAGAAAAAGAATAAGCCCCTCCGGCTGGGATGAAATCTTTTTACCAAATCCGCATGAGCGGAAAAACCCGAACCGATGATAATAATAGCCAACAGGACTTTCCAGGCCCTCCACCTGATTTTTCGCCAAAAGCGATCAAAGATCGCTGAGGAGATTACGATAAGCACTTAAAGGAATTCAAAAACAGGGGAAGGCTCGTTGCCATGCTGTCCTATCCCTTGGGACAAACCAAAAGCCTACGGCAGGAAAGCCCGGGACTTGGATCTGTGCATGGGAAAATCCGGCACCTGGGGACCAAAAGGGCACCCAATAAACGCACCCTTGCCCACGCCAAGCCAAAGTGGAACCCCAATGGCTTTGAGAAAACCTTTTACCGCCTCTATGCGAGCATCCTCCCAAAAACGAAACACTGCCCTTATAAGCCCAAGAAGAAAGGGCGTACGTTTCGCTTCAAAAACAAGCTTCTAAGCTTGGAGGCTTCCATCATCACCCTTGTAACAAGACCTTCGACTGGGGCCATTACAATCGCTCCAAGGGTGGCATCAAGCCTCATTTCATCTTGCATCTCTATCTTGGACCACGATGGCCCCCTCTCGCCTTGGGACTCTTGCATCTGCCAAAGTCGCAGTATAAGCCCCGCAAATCCATGGCGTTGCCCTCTCCTTCCGTTCTCACCTTTGACAGGGTGTCAAGGGATGACAAATGGGAGGAGGTTACACGAAACGAAAACCTTCTTTGTAACGCGCTTTAGGGGCTGGGATCGAGAACCTGAGCTTTTAGAGAGCAGGAATCCGCTTAGGAGCTCCAGAGTAAAGCTCCACAGATAATGCTCCACAGAGATGAATGGATTCAGTTTCTTGGAGTCAAAGCCGAAAAAGCAAAGCTTCCACCTGTCCGTTGGATCACGATCTGGGATGAAGAGCAGAACGATTTCATCGACTTCTTCACCAATCAGCTAACCTGGAGTCCCGTAACAATTGCGGACATCTACAAGGAGCGTTGGCAGATCGAGTCGTTTTTCCGTGCTTTGAAGCAAATCCTCAAGGTCAAGACCTTCGTGGGCACTCCGGAGAACGCAATCGGAACCCAGAATTGGGACAGCACTCATAGCAATATTGATCTTAAAGGATCTGAGCTTTGGATCTCAAATCGGGATCTCCCCATCCAACTTGGTGGCGATCTTCCGCATCCACCTCTTTACTTATAGGGATTTACAGAAGTGCCTGGATCATTCGATTACCATCCATGGATAAAGGGAGGAAACACCACCGGTTTATGGA
>JALSSW010000029.1 GCA_026984035.1 Planctomycetota bacterium | reverse complement strand
GTTTGAATGCGAACACCAACCAGGTGGAGCCCATATCATTGAAAGTCACTTCATCGAAGAAGTCATTGACCCAGACACCGACAAACCGGTCCCCTACGGGGAAATGGGCGAGCGAGTTGTCACCTCTTTTGGTCGCGGCTTTCTCCCGATTCTTCGGTATCGAACGCGGGATTTCGTCGTCAAAGTTCCCGCCTCGCGCTGCTCCTGTGGACGGGGTTGGGACATCTATGATGGAGGGATCCGAGGACGTGTGGACGACATGAAACTCGTGCGTGGAACCAATGTCTATCCTCGTGCCATCGAAGCAATCGTTCGGGAGTTCCCGGAGGTCGACGAGTTTCAAATCCATCTCTACACAGCGGAAGGGATCCGAGATGAGATTGAAGTTCTCGTCGAGTTACCAGGCGAGGGCATCCAGAAGGAGAGTGTTTTAAGTCGCCTTGACACACAGCTCCGAGAGGCACACGAAGGTTTAAGGATCGATGTGAAAGCAGTGGAAGCAGGAAGCCTCCCGCGCTTCGAGTTAAAAGCGAAACGCGTCAAGGATGATCGCATTGTTATTGGTGGTTCCGGTGAAAAGAGGAATACCTGAAAATGAAAAACTGGATGGGGTATGAACTGAATGAAGCAGAAGAAAGCCTTGTTGAATGCTACAAGAAACTTTCCTCTGTCTTGAAGGACCGGAGTGAACAGCTTTCTCCTTTCGAAAGGAGAAACGCACTCAAGGCCCTCGCTTGCCTATGGCAGGTCGCGAATGGCCTCGATATGGATCCTGAACAGATCTACGACTTGGAATAGGGTTGGTCCAGGAAGATCCCCCGGACCCGATTGCAAGAAGGACCTAACGGTTTGGGCGCATGGGGCGGCGCCCAAGGGGCCGCTCTCCTGAACCCATTCGAGATCCTCTCATTCCTGAACCCGCCCCTACCGGAGAGCGTCCGGTTCCCATGCGCCCGCCCCCTGAAGATTCGGAACCGGGCCGAGCATTTCGCTCCACCTCGTCAGGGCGATTCGCCTTCGCGACGGCATCCTCTAAGGTAATCAAGCCCTGGTTGACCAACCTAACCAGCTCCTGTTCCAAGGTTGCCATTCCGAACTTGCTCCCGGTCTGCAACAAGTTCAGTAGCTGAGGGGTTTTTCCTTCTCGAATCAGAGAACGAACCGCATCCGTGGCAACCAAAGTCTCTCTAGCAGCAATCCGCCCTCCTCCTACCTTGGGAATGAGGCATTGCGAGAGAACTCCCTGTAAGGTCCCCGAGAGTTGTACTCGAACTTGTTGTTGGGCATCGGACGGAAACACGTCGATGATCCGATCCACCGTCGAAATCGCGCTCGTCGTATGCAAAGTCCCAAAAACCAGGTGCCCAGTCTCCGCAGCCGAGATCGCCAAGGAGATCGTCTCCAGGTCCCGCATTTCGCCAATCAGAATCACATCAGGATCTTGCCGAAGCGCCCGCCGAAGAGCCTGGGAAAAGGACTTACAGTCCAAGCCGATTTGTCGTTGGGTCACAAAGCTCTTTTTATCTTGATGGATGAATTCAACCGGATCCTCCATCGTGAGAATATGCCCCTCATCGGTGGAATTGATGTGATCAATCATTGCCGCAAGGGTCGTGGATTTTCCGCTTCCAGTGGGTCCCGTCACCAAGACCAAACCCCTGGGTTTTTCGGAAAGTTCCAAACAAATCGGAGGCAGCCCCAATTGCTCCGCAGTAGGGATGGCTTCGGGGATGAGTCGAATCACAATCCCAGTCGTTTCCCTTTGCATCAAAACATTAACCCGAAATCGCGCTTGACCGGGAAGAGAATAGGAGAGATCAAGATCCCCTTCTTCCTCGAAAACCTCCTTCTGCTCCTTGTTCATCATCGAAAAGGCAAGAGTCCGAACATCCTCCGCAGACATAACCCCGAATTTCTCTTGAAGTTGAATCTTCCCATCCTTCCGAAGCCCGGGAAAATTCCCAACTTTCAAGTGGAGATCCGAGGCTCCCTGATGAACCATTTCTTGAAGAAGATCTTGTATCGATGGTGCCATACCCTTTCCCCTTTCCAGGCTTTCCGAGCCTAATTGATCCGCTTTCCGTGCCTATCGACCTGGGAAAGGAGACGCTTGAGAATGCGAACTAAATCCCTCTCAATGTGGGAGGTTGGAGGCCATCAATTGAGTCCGAGCCTTCTGGAGAGCATGGATCATTTCAAGATCCTCGCGGTATTCAAACGAATGGATCAAGTTGTTGATGGAGCGCAAGACCATAGAAGCCTCGGAAACCCCCTTTAAATCTTCGGATGTAAGCCCATACCCCATGGCACTCAGCCGCTCGATACATGCCTTCTTTGTCAAAATACAACCCCTATGGAAGGGATCCACCAAGACAGCCCTCGTACCGCATACACGGAGAATGAAGTGCCCGGGGAGAGCAACCCCCTCCAACTCCAGCCCTAGACGATTTCCTATGCAGATATAGACACTGCACAAGCTGATAGGAATCCCCTTTCTGTTTTTTAAAACTTGGTCCAAAAAACAATTATCGGGATGGTAGTAGGTTTGCTGATCACCCTTGAACCCAAGCTCCTTGCCTAAGAAGGTCCAAAGCTCCTTGGCGATCCCTTTCGGATTTAAACCTTGAACCCGAGGCTTCAAAGTTTGGGCCCAAGAATCAAGCTGTTTTTTGAGCACATCCTTTCTGAGGAGGGGCCGAGGGAGTTTGCAAAGCTGGAGCAAACTATCTTCAAGGGAAAAAGAGCCTCGATCCAAAAAAGCTTTGAATTGCTCTCCCCATTCCTTGATCTCCACTTTGCGTAGGAGAGCTTGGACCCGTCCTCTGGCTGCCGGATCACTACATTCGACAAGGCGGCGAAGGGGAAGAATCGCTTCGGAACCACTTGCAAGGAGTTTCTCGGTGCAAGGACCATGGACCTTTGGATTTGGGTCGAGGAGAAGTTCGGCCGCGGCCTCCACTTCGCCTCTTGGACTCATCGAATCCCGAACCAGGTATTCGCCCTCCATGCAAATCCTCCGAGTATCTCCCCCAAGGATATCAAATTTCTCTTTAGAAAAACAAGTGCTTGTGGAAGGAGGAATTGATTAGTTCTTCCGATCATCATCGGGAGAAAGGCTGGCTGCCTGGGTCGGCACCATGGTCGTGATCGTATAGCCTCTTGCTCCAGGGCTCGTCAAAGAAGCCCCTAAATCCACAGGATCGGGGCTTACAACTGTTTTCGCCCCATCCTCATGAATCCACACAAAGTATCCCGTGCCCTGTTCTTTATACCTCCTGATCACAAGAGCGGGATGCCCACCATCGCTTGGAGGCGGACAGGGTCCCACATGGTCTGGATCCGGAACCAAAGCCTCCTCGGGAGGACGCAGCTTGGCCCAAAGACGCTTGACATCTGCCCCATAGATTTCTCCCTTTAGGAGAGATGGTTTTGTCGTGGCCTCCCTTTTTTTGATGGCCGTTTCGATTGTAGCTTGATCCAGGCTCTTCCCCTTATCCAAGGTCTTAACCTTGCTGCTTTGATCCAGCTGCGGCACCTTGGAAATGTTTTTTGGGGTCTTCCGCATTCGAGTGAGATAGAAGATTCCTCCTCCCCCAAAAACAACAACCAAAACCACAAATAAGAACTCTTTCATAATCAACCCTAAGAATGACGTTCCGGCCTTCCCTTGCCTCAAACCCAAGTCCTAAAGGACTCACTCCCTAATAGCTTACACGATCAATCCCGGAAAATTCATAGGATCAATCTTTGAGGATCCAAAGCACCCGGATTCCTCCAAAAATCTTCCCCCCCAATCCCCGAACCCATGCTGATTCCGGGGATACTTGCATAAAAGGAAATATGGGTAAGGACAAAAAAAGAGCGAAACCCAAAGGCTCCGCTCTTTTCTCACGATCCTGCCTCCGAGGAGGCAAGTTCAAAAAACGGCTAGGATTTAACCGTTGTATTTGTAAGCGACATCAACCTTGCTGCTCTTCTTGGTCTCGATGTTCACCTTGGTGGCCGCGGGGAAGAGAATGACGCGCATACCGGTCCGCTCAGGAACGGTGACGGGCGTGCCGATCGGATTGGTTCCGATGAAGGTCTTGACAGTGACAGCGCCGGGTCCGTCATTCCGAATGTAGAGAGTCCGGTCCGTGACCTTTTTGGACATCGAGATCGGAGTGGAGGAAGTCGTTTCGCCACGGGTGAAGCCAGCAGGCTTCAGGGTGGGGCGGACGGTCCAGAGGGAGGAGAAGGTCGAAGTCTTTCCGGCCTTGGCGACGAAAACCTGCGCGTGGATCGCGGGGATACCAGCGACGATCGGACGGAGAGGAGAGTTCTTCGGACCCAAGTTGAGAGACATCGAGCCGGTTCCGGTAGAAGTCAGGACTCCCATGGGGAAGCCGCCCAGGGCGAAGAGGGGACTTCCGATATCCAAGCTCAGGCTACCGTTGATCCCACCAATCGTGATGGGATTTTGGAAGACGCTGTCCGAGAAGAAGAGGATGCCGATGCCACCGGCATAGTCGCCGCCAGCGTTGACAGTCCACTTGTAGTTATCGATACGAGCGGTTGTGGCTTTGGAGATATCGTTGAAATCAGGATCCAATGCTGCATAGCCCTCGTTGGGGTTTTTGCAGGGGTTGTTGTTGTAGGTGGCGTTGTCAGATGCACCCTGGAGAGTGGGCTCGGCAAAGCCGATTTCGAGACGCCAGGAGCGATCCATAAAGGCGGACCCAGCTTGGCCGTTGATCTCGGACCATGCCAAACGCTCGATGATCTGGCTCGTTGCATCCGCAGTCTTGAATTTCTCAGGACGGGGGATCTCGCGGTGGTAACGATTCTGCCAGCAAGTAGTCTGACCATTCCCGCCACTGGGAAGCTGCGTTCCAGCTTGGGACATGTGGATACTGATGCCATCGGTCGTCCAGTTGGCTTTCTTGGTGAAGTGCCATGCAAAGTGGAAGGCCTCGTTGGCATCCAAAAGCTTCTTGTTCTGGGCATTTTTGAGAGCGGACAAGACAATGGGACCGTTGGCCGCAGTGTTGCGGTTATGAGTCACAAGGAAGGCCCCGATCCCGGATCCAGTGTTGAGCTGAAGGTTTTTGATGATGGCATTGCCACCTGCGTAGTCGGGCAAACCGTTTGCTCCGATGGGGCAGATTTTGATTTCCCAAACTTCTTGGGTCGCCAGGTTTTGATCCTGAATCACGTACTGTGCGTAGCTCAGTTTATCCAAGCCTCGAACAATACCGGTTTGAAACGCTTCGGAAATGTGACCAGCAGCACCACCGACTCGAGCACGAGAAGTATATTCCGTGCTACCATCCCAAATATGAAGTTTGTTCTGGGCGATGTTTTGAGCTGTTGCAGAAACGGCGAGAGCGCCGATGGCAAGCAGGGCGAAATTAAGACGCATATTTAAAACCTCCTCAAAGGAGCAAGGAGAAAAGAGAAAACCTTGTGATCCTTTCCGTCGCAATCTCGGACAAGAGATCACGATCGTTCAAGCTTCCTCAAGAAGCCTGAGGACCAAAGGGACAGGAAGAAATTTGAAAAATTGAAAGTGATCAGATTCGATCACCAAAACATTTCCATTAGGAAAGGAGTAGACCTCACCCCACAGGGAATTGTTGATTCTGAAGGAGTATGCACGAAAAACTCGGAAGCAACAAGAGATGCTAGACTTTTGTCTGCAACAAAGAAACTTGGGGTAGATTTCCTCCCTTTCTGCAAAAAAACCGGCAACAAAGGTATTGCTTCCAACCTCCGATGCCAAGGGGACTTGCCACCACCCCTCCCCAGCACTCGAACAAGAATGAGGGATTTTAGAAGGGCAAATTTACCGACGCCTTGCTCTAAAAAGCCGGAAGGCTGATTCCTACAGCTCCTCCAAGGAGCAAAAAAAACCCGCCGAGGGCGGGTTTTTGGTGAAACGCTTCCTCAGAAGGTTCCGAACTGGTGCCGAGAACAGGACTTGAACCTGCACGGCCTAAACGGCCACTAGCCCCTCAAGCTAGCGTGTCTGCCAATTCCACCATCTCGGCTCAAATGATTTGGCTCGAATCCAACAGTCGGTTGACTTCCAAGAACTGAGGGCGGAAGAAAATAGCCCCCAGCCCAATCTGAGGCAAGGGGAGAAGCTTAGAAACGAAAGAAAGCTTTGAACTCGAAGGTTAAATCTTTTTCCCTGTTCCTCAAATAAAAGGTTCCAGCCTGGATAAATTCCAACCAAGCCTGGGCTTCAGCGAATTTGCGGTCCAAGCTCTTGCCTCGGGCACCCATCTCTTCGGTCCTCCATTTAAGGTTGAGAAGGTTCTCCACGACTTTGTCAAATCGTTCTCGGTCTGCTCCTCGAAGCTCCCCCTTAGACCCATACTTCCCTCGGAAATCTCGCATAAAGACCTCATCCTCCACCCTGCGCCGATGCTCCAGCATCCAAGTGGGGTCCGGCGTTCCACCTTCCAATCGCTTTCTCGCAAACTCCCGGTAGCGTCCCATCAAATCTCGCAGCCCATCCCCTTGGACCCAAGCAAAGCCGGAGATCTTGGAAGGAAGGCTGTCCAACGAAGTGGAGACAAGCGGATCCGCCGCTAAGGAAGACACCCCCCCCTCACTAAAGCGCGCATTGATGATTTCACGGAGGAGCTTGCCGGAATTGGAAACAAGGAATAAGCCATCCATTTGATCCGAACCATTGACAAGAGCAAGCTCGCCGGTTGCGGGTATTTGTGGGTTTCCCCACTCCCGGATTTTCTCGAAACCTCGAGGCCCTGCAGGAAGAGTGAATCGGGCATTGGGATCGAAGCCAAAGTTTCGATAATTGGTATCGAAAAATTGCACCAACTCTTCCACTCGCTTTTTTTCCCGCCGGTTGGCCTGGAAAATCCAAGCTACCGCCGGAGCAGGAGAGGGATTCGCCACCGCGAACTCTTTTTTATAACGTGGGTAGTCATTATTCCGAACGACAACAATGACAAAGGGTTTAAAAGCCGGCCCAACCCGCGCAATCAATCCTCGCAGTCCCCCCCTCTGCCCGGAGGAAACAAGCCCCTCGTCCACAAGCTTGCGCATATCCGGATCCATGGAGTCCACGAATTGCTCCAAAAACACATTGACCGGGATCCTGAGAGCAAATGTAGCAGCGGTTTTTTGCGGGATGTTCTGGAGGAGAGCCCGTAACCAAGTCTCTCTCTCCCCTGGAGTCTCCGACTGAAATCGGTTTTGTGAAGGTGACAGCTCTCCACGATTCAAGTCCACGGTGAGCAGACTCGCTAGATAAGGTGGGGTTTCGTCTTTCTCAGGCACAAAAACCAGGTTGCCCCAAAGTCGATGCATTGCTTTGGGATTCACAAAGGAATGGAGCAACTTAAGCTCCTGAGGCCCATCCTGATTGGGCTTCTCCCAAAAGGGCAAATCCGGTTTGGCCCGGGACAAGGCCGGAACGCTCAAAGAAAACTCAAGATAGTTAGGATCTTTCTCACCAGAGCGTTGTGCCCACTCTTTGAGCCGTTTCACTCCCTGATCCTGATAATCGGAAAGAGAAACAAAGCTGCCTCCTTCGCCCATTCCGGAAATCAGATCGTAGGAAGTCGCCACAAAGGCCCTTTGATTCCCGATCATCAACAAATCCTTGTAAACCGCAGCATAGAAAACCCCTCCAGGTGCTTCGATTTTAAAGAGAGGTTCTTCCCAACCGATACGGACCCCTTGCAACCCTTCCCGGACCCCATCGAAGCGTAAAAACCCAAAGGCTGCCCGGATCTTCCAGCTCACTTTGGTGTAGGAACACCAGGTAGGAATGCCCCCTCCCTGGGAAAACTTACCGGCCACGACCAAATCCTTCCCGATCAGGTCCCCAAGCAGAGAGACCCCTACCAAGGGAACTTGGGCCAACTGCTCCTTAATCCGGTCGATTTCATTCAAGGCATTCTTCAGGTCAGGATTTCGCGCAAGAGAACGGAAAAGGCTCCCATCCTTCACAGGTCCTGCCCCAGGAGATTCTTCGAAGTCCAAATAGAAATAGGGAACCGGGAATTCCTCAAAATCCCCGGCGAGATCTCTTTTCCCTACGAAAAAATCCACATTCCTAGGAACCGCCTTACGGATCTCTGCAACACGCCCCTCAAAGGGGTTCCAGACCAAGGCCGTAAACGCAAAAAAACCAGCAAGTCCCAATACGACGAGAAGGATCCAAGTGATCCTCAAGAATTTCTTCATAACACGTCCATCAAATCAAAAAGAAGAAAGGAGTGGCAGGCCGGAGTTTGTGCCGACTACGACGAAGACAAAAAAAAATCCTTCCCTGCCGGAAAAAAACAGCCCCCATAAGGCATGGCCGAATTCCGAACGAAGGCAAAGTCCTTTTTGGCCGTTGCATTCTCTTGGAACGAAGTCATGAATTATGTGAGCTTACCCCATTGTTTTTTTCTTCCAAAACACCCGGAATCACCAAACCGTGAGAATTTCAAACCTTCCTGGACAAATCTCCGAATCCAAGACCCTGGCCATCACCGCCCTCGCGGCCCAAATGCGGACCCAAGGGAGGCAGATCATTTCTCTATCGGCTGGGGAACCGGATTTCGAAACTCCGAGAGTCATTCGAGAAGCAGGGATCCAAGCCATCGAGAAGGGATGGACACGCTACACACCCGCTGCAGGAAAGCCCGAGGTACGTAAGGCCGTGGCCGACTCCCTACAGCGAGATTTCGGGCTCAACTACAAAAGCGAAGAAATCTGTATTACGGCGGGGACCAAGCCGGCCATCTACGAGAGCCTGCTTGTCCTTTTGAACCGAGGTGACAAAGCCCTGATCTTCGCCCCCTATTGGGTTTCCTATCCTGACCTAGTCAAGATGGCGGCTGGAGAACCCATCATTCTGAAGACCCAAGAGAAAAATGGCTTCCTGCCAACAAAAAGCGACTTGGAAAAGGTCTTTGCCGAGCATGATCTAAGCTGCGTCATCCTGAACAGCCCCAGCAATCCAACCGGAACTGTCTGGCCGCCGGATCTCTTAGAAGATCTTGTTGGACTGTGTGCAGATCACGAAACTTGGATCCTTTCGGACGAAATCTATGGACAAATCACCTACGGCGGCACCTTGCACGTATCCCCTGCCGAGATTCGGGGAGGAAGAAAGTTGACCGTCGTTTTGAACGGATTGTCAAAGGCTTACTCCATGACTGGTTGGCGCCTGGGATATCTTGCTGCCCCCAAAGATGTAACAAAAGCTGTTGCCAAGATTCAGAGCCAGATGATTGGAAATGCTTGCACCATCAGCCAGGGGGCAGCTCTCGAGGCCTTAGGAAAGGATCACAGCAAAGAAAGAAATGAAATGTTGGAGGCCTTCAGTCATCGGCGAGGCTATTTGCTCGAACGCCTGCCAAACCTCAAAGGATTCAGCTTGAGGGCCCCTGCTGGAGCCTTTTATATGTTTCCCGGCGTACAAGCTCTTCTGGACCACCAAAACTGGGACGATGAACGTTTTTGTATGGAGGCTCTGCAGGAGATCGGTGTAGCCCTTGTTCCGGGATCTGCCTTTGGCTTTCCAGGACATATACGCATCAGCTTTGCCGCTTCCCTGGATGACTTGAAAGAAGCCCTCCACCGTCTTGAAACCTGGGTTACGGCTCTCTGGAGCGGTAGCAAACTGGCCAATTAAAATGGACATTCCCATTCATTCCCGGCTAAAAGATCTCGGCGCCCAACAGGCTGTGGTCTTCGCTCGTGTCATGGAGCTCAAGGAAGGCCGTACTCGCAATGACCAACCCTACCTCGCTCTCACTCTGGGAGACCTGAGCGAAACCCTAAGCGCCCGCATTTGGGCGGATAGCCCTGCCTTTGGCAGTGCTCGAACTCTTCAGCGGGGAGATGTTGTCAAGATCCTCGGCCTCCGAAGCAATTACCAAGGGCGAGACCAACTCGAAATCCACCGTATCCGTCCAGTAGAAGAACGAGACAAGGATCTGTGGACTCCAGAAATGGTTCAGGGACCAGGCTACGACAAGGTCCAAGACCTCTTTACCGAGGTTCTTGTATTTGATATCGAAACCGTCCCGGTCACCATCGACATTCGGGAAATGCCCCAAACCATCGTCAAGGGAATCACGGAAGTTGCCCAACGCAAAGAATGGGATATCGAGAAGGTGTTGGCCCTCAATCCCCTTTTCTCGCGTGTTGCTTCTATCGCAGTAGGGTCAGGAGAGGACGCCAGCAAGGATTGCGTCCTCATTGCTCCCCCCCAAGAGGAGTTAGATCGAGGGCTTCCCGACCTCCCCCCCTGGGTTCGCCCAATGTCAGAGAAGGAAATGCTTGGGGCTTTTTGGACTCTTGCTTCGCAAGCAGGAACCATCGTCAGCTTCAATGGACGCAACTTCGATCTGCCCTTCCTCCGCACCCGCTCCTCTATCCTTGAGCAGCCCGTGTTCGTGGACCTGCTTTCGCAACCCCCCTACCAACACAGCCCTCACCTTGACCTATATCTCATCCTCACAGGAGGGGGACGGGGGACAGCTCCCATGAATCTCGACGCGGCTTGCTACGCTTATGGTATCGAAAGCCCCAAGGGGGCCATGGACGGATCCATGGTCGGCCATGCTTACCGCGAAAAACGGTTTGGGGAAATCGCCAAGTACAATCTCGCCGATGTCATCGCAACCCGCGCACTCTATCAGCGCCAAAGAGCAACAATCCTGGATTACTTGGAGTAGGGGGCCAGGTGGCCCAGCGACTTTTTATTTCAGGTAAGCATCTTGAGCATAGGGGAGAGCTTCGTGGACGCGGTTTTGGAGAAAACGCCTCTCCTCTGGATCCAAGGCGGAACTGAGGACATAAACCTTCCAAAGACGGAGGTACGAATCCTCAAGATCTCGGATCCGTGGAAGCTCGTCGCGGAAACTCGAAAGCAAGCGTAAATCCTCACCAGGAAAACGAACAAGAGTCGCACATTCTTTGAGTTGCATGCGGCGTGAAGGACAATAGAGCAGCACCTCGACATCCCTTCCAAACCGCATTTTAAATTCCTCCTCCCGGGCTCGCTCGAATGCAACCCTCCGTTCGCGGGCCTCCAGGGTAAACAACTCAAAAATCATGCGCTCCTGCACCTCAGCATTCTTCTGGTAGGGAAACACGGCAACGCGCTTATAAAGCCGCCGAGTCTCCAAGCGAGCCAGCAAGGACCGAGTTCGGGGATTCTCAGCCCGATCCGCAAGCAGCAATCGTAACCCCTCATCCGTAGTCTCCTGCAACTCCTCCACCCGAAGGAGCCCTTCCGCGAGGAGGTCCTCAACAGCTCGCGCGATCATCGCCCCTGCAGCCACCTTGGCGTGATGGTAATACACCCGCTCCGAAAAAAAGTAGCGCGCCTGCAACATCCTCAAGATCTCAGAGACAACATCCTCCCTAAGCAACCCTTCCTTAGCGCAATCGACAAAGAGTCGCCCCTTTTCGTCGATTCGAAAATACTCCGCAACGCGCTGGTCATACTGCAAATCAAGCCCAGTGAAGTAGGCATCCCGCCGAAGATAGTCCATCAGGTCCGGACAAATCGAATCGCTGATCATCTGCTGGAGATACGGTTCTTTCACCTCTCTGCCCGCACCAAGAACAGAAAGGACATCCTCTCTTATCCCCTGCTTTTCCAGCTCAGCTCCAAGGGCGGTTGCTGGGGAAAGCACCTTTTGAAAACGAGCTGGGCTGTCATGCCTCTCCAACAACCCGGACTGATCCTCAATGTTGTGACCGAAGGGAATGTGGGTTACATCATGAACCAGAGCAGCAGCACGCAGGACACGTACGGTCTCGGGCTTTAAACCACGCCCCCCTTCCCAGAGTGCATTTTCCTGGATGGCGTCGATCAGAACCTGCGTCATGTGCAAAGTCCCGATCGAATGCTCAAAACGACTATGCCGGGCTCCGGGGAAAACAAGGTATGCAAGGCCCAACTGATGGATACCACGCAGCCGTTGCATCTGGGGCGTGTCCAGAAGGCGGCCCTCGTCTTCTGTCAGACTTATGTCCCCATGGACAGCGTCTCGGATCCTGAGTCGCTTTTTGCTCATGGGGATGTTTTAGCCCTTTTTTTGGGTCGGGGATAGAAAACCCCCGAAGGGGTTTTCTTGCAGCCTCTTACTGAATCTCGACCCAGGTTTGACCGTCATTGGCAACTGCACGATTGGCAATGGAAGAGGTCATGGCCGTAGCCCCTTGGAGATAGGCAGCAAGACCCGATGGTGGATTCGCCGTTCCACTGTAATGCGATTTATCGTTTGGACTCGCGAGCAAAGTCCCTTCTTGGTTGATGAAGAAGGCCCTTGTCCCCGACCGAGCATAGCTCACGGGCCAGGCATAAACCGCAAAGTAACCCTGAGCCAACTCTCCGTCCACCGCAGGGTAAGCAGCAGTCTTGCTCCCCTCACCCAGGGGAACCGCACCCGCCCCGGGAAGAAAGAGATGAAAGAAATACCCCGATCGCTGCACACGCCCACCGCTGTCCACCGCCCCATAGGCTGCGGAAAAGAACGCGGGATCTAAGCGTTCACCGGATCCCGAACGAATCTCCCGCACTCCAGCAATCTCCTGAAGGAAACCGAACTCCCCCACCCCATCATGGTTGGCATCAATGGTTCCTTGGAGCTTGAGCCTGAACTGAGCCGAGTGCATCGACTTCAAGGCTTGAATCGCGCTTACTTCGTTGGCCCGTGCTCTTGCAGCCGTCAACTTTGGGACAGCAATGGAGGTGGTCACGGAGATAATGGCCATCACCGTAATGACCTCGATCAGAGTAAAACCGTCTTCCCCATGACCCCTGCCAGCCTTCCGCTTCTTTCTTCCAAACATCTCACCCCCCTTTGCCAGTTTTTTTTAACGGATGAAACCGCTCTGCCCCCCTATCGATGTTGACATGCCCCATCTTGAGAAAAAGGTTCGGAGAAAAATCCTAACTGTATTTTTAGCAATAGGTTATGGTAACAATCCCACAGATCCCTCCTTTTCCCTCACCTAGAAAACCTCCGAAAAACTCATAGCCAGCCAAAAACAGGTTTCTTTATCCTATTTATGGCGCAAATCCAGCCTTTGGCTTTCCCGACCCAAGAGCAATGCGACAAAAAACCCTTATTTATGGCACTTTTCGCTTGCCAATAAATAGGAACTCTTTAACCTATTTTTACTATGAAAATCCAATCTTGGCTCGTCACCGAACCCAATACCCCAATGGTCCTGGAATCACGGGAAGAGACTCCCGGGCCCTTAGAAGTCCTGGTTCAGGTCAAAGGTTGTGGGGTTTGTCATACTGACCTCGGTTTCTATTACGATGGTGTGCCCACCCGCCACCCTCTTCCCCTAACTCTTGGGCATGAAATCAGCGGAGTGGTGGTCGAGGCAGGTGAGGGAGCAGAAGACTGGGACGGCAAAACGGTCATCATTCCCGCAGTCATACCCTGCGGAAAATGCGAAGCCTGCTTAAGTGGTCATGGCTCAGTTTGTCCCGACCAAATCTTTCCGGGTAACGATGTGCATGGGGGCTTCGCAACTCACGTGAAAGTTCCCGCCCTCGGACTCTGCCCAGTCCCCGAACTTCCAAGCGCCATCGCCCTGGAAGACCTCGCAGTCATCGCCGATGCTGTCTCAACCCCTTATCAAGCCGTAATTCGAAGCGGTTTGTCTGAGGGCGAACTCGCCATTTTCGTCGGAGTCGGTGGAGTGGGTGGATTCGGGGTCCAGATTGCAAAAGCCTTCGGTGCTCACACTGTTGCAATAGACGTGGACACCCAAAAACTGGAATTGATGAAGGCCCACGGAGCGGACCTCTGCCTTGACCCTGGGGCTACTGATTTTCGCACGATGAAAAAAGAGATTCGGGCCTTCGCCAAAGAAATCGGCATACCCACCTGGCGCTGGAAGATCTTCGAAACCTCAGGAACCCCCCAAGGCCAACAGACTGCCTTTGGCCTCATCGGCCATGGAACTCACCTCTCCGTGGTCGGCTTCACCCCCAAAAAGATAGAGCTTCGCCTCTCCAACCTGATGGCTTTCGATGCAACCGCCCAAGGCAACTGGGGCTGCCTCCCTAATTACTATCCAGCAGTCCTTGACCTTTGCCTTCAAAACAAAATCACTCTCGCCCCTTTCATCGAACATCGCCCCCTTTCCTCAATCAATGAAACCTTTGAGGATCTCCACGCCCACCAAGTCGAAAGACGAGTCATCTTGATTCCCTGAGCACATAAAAACAGAGAAAAACCATGGAATGGAAAAACCACGATCTTGCATCGGAATTCTCCTTTGAAGGAATTCGGTACGAAACGCGCCCACTCAAAACACCAGACGGAAGGGAAGACACGGGCCTTCACAGCACCTGGATCATTCTCGATAACGAGAAACAACTCAACTCCTACACAACCGACATGGTCAAGGGTGTCATCCTTGGAATGCGCAAAGCATCCAACGACCGTTCTTGCACTGCGGTTGTATTCACCGGAGCAGGCAACCGCGCCTTCTGCACGGGAGGCAACACCAAGGAATACGCGGAATACTATGCCGGAAACCCCGAGGAATATCGGCAGTACATGCGGCTTTTCAACGACATGGTCAGCGCCATCCTGCACTGCGATAAACCGGTGATCTGTCGTGTCAACGGAATGCGCATTGGGGGAGGGCAAGAGATTGGAATGGCCTGCGATTTTACGATCGCCCAGGATCTTGCAAGGTTCGGACAGGCTGGGCCTAAGCATGGCTCCGCGCCCGATGGTGGTAGCACCGATTTTCTTCCTTTATACGTAGGAATCGAGGCTGCAATGGAAAGCTGTGTCCTCTGCGAACCTTGGAGCGCCCACAAGGCTTCGCGACTTGGGCTCACCACCAGGATCACCCCCGCGCTTCAAATAGACGGAGCATTTGTACCCAACCCACTTGTCATCACAGATCGTTGGGTAGAACCCTCCAGCGGAGAAATCGTCTACGGAGAACCGAAATCCGGCAAAGATCTCGCCGAAGCAAAGGAACTCCTGAAAAGCGGAACAATCAACCTCAAAAAGCTCGACGATGCCGTCGAGGAGATGATCTGGAAACTCACCAACACAGTTCCCGGCTGCCTTTCCAAGACCATCGAAAGCATTCGCAAGCATAAGCTTTCCCACTGGGATCAAAATCGGGAAACAAACCGCGCTTGGCTTGCTCTGAACATGATGACCGAGGGCCGGGCAGGATTTAGAGCTTTTAATGAGGGGGTCGGAAAGAATCGCGAAGTCGATTTCCTAAGGCTCCGGAAACTGCTTGCTGAAGGCAAAACTTGGGGAGATGAGCTTCTCGAAGAAGTGCTCCCCAAGAAAGAGGGAGTTGCATCTTGAGCGAAAAAGAGAACAGCCCCAGAAGCCCGACGAGAACGATCGCCGTTCTGCTCAGGGAACTACTCCCCGAAGACCTCGAAGCCTTGATTGCTTTGGATCAACTTCATGTCGCCATGGGAGAACAAGGGAGCGGTGATACAAAACGTTGGAGAAAAGCGCTCACACGTTTTCTTTCACAGGGCCATGAGGATGAGGGTCGCGTCGCGCTTGGTGCTGAGACGGAGGAAGGTTTGGTTGGGTACCTTTTGGGCGAGGTGCGCGCCTTCGAGTTCGGTTCGGAACCTTGCGGCTGGGTCTTTTCGGTGGGCGTGCACCCGCATCTCCAAAAATCCGGAATCGCCACAAGTTTAATGCGTGAGGCTTGTCGCCGCTTTTCAAAAGCCGGCGTCTCCACTGTGCGCACGATGGTCCGCCGAAACCAGATCCCCGTGCTTCGTTTTTTTCGAGCCAACGATTTCACGGGCGGAAGGTTTGTGCAGTTGGAAAAAAAATTGGAAAACGGGAACCGAGGGGAACAAAGGTAATTTCATCATGGAAAACAAATTGATTCTCTCTGAAACGCATTTTGGTGGCCAGGTTCTGGAACTCCGCCTGAATCGCCCCAAAGCCAACATTCTTGACGCAGCAATGACCGAGGATCTTTTGTCTGCTTTAGACCAGGCACGAAACCAAAAGGACCTCAAGGCCATATTGATCGAAGGGGAGGGGGACCATTTTTCTTTCGGAGCAAGCGTCGAGGAGCACCTCCCCGGAAAATACCAAGCGATGATTCTTGGTTTTCATCGAATTTTTCGGAGCATGCTCGAGCTTGGAGTCCCCACCGTAGCTGCCGTTCGAGGACAGTGTTTGGGAGGAGGACTGGAAGTAGCGATGTTTTGTACCCGAGTCTTTGCATCTCCCAGCGCAAAGATGGGCCAACCGGAAATCAATCTCGCCGTCCTTCCACCCATCGCCTCGTTCTTTTTAGCCGAACGGGTAGGTCGCCCTACGGCCGAAGAACTCTGTCTCAGCGGACGGAGCATCGGAGCCGAAGAAGCACTCCAGCGGGGACTTGTCGACCACATCTCCGACGACCCACACCTGGCTGCGATCACATGGATCGAAGGAGCACTCCTCCCTCACTCTGCTGCCGCTATCCGCCAAACAAACTTCGCTCTTCGCATGGAATTACAAGAGCGTTTCGAGCGAACCATCCCCCGCATCGAGGAACTTTACTTCGACGAATTAATGCAAACAAATGACGCTGTCGAAGGCCTCACATCCTTTCTCGAAAAACGGGAAGCCAAATGGAGCAACCGATGACCACCAAGAGCAAAAATCCAGCCTCCGCCCTGATTGGGGAGCAAGAGGCTCTTTATCGCGATTACAGCTTCCCTGAAGTTCAAAAATGGAAAGAGCGCACGGGAGGTCTCGCTGTCGGCTATATGCCGATCCAAATCCCGCGAGAACTTCTGCACGCAATGAATGTTCTCCCGGTCGGAATCGTCGGAGCGGGGGACGACATCGAAATCATTCGCGGGGACGCTTACTTTCAGTCCTACATTTGTCATATCCCGAGGTCTACCATCGAACTGGGTCTCAATGGCAGTCTCGACTGCCTCGATGGAATGATTTTTCCCGCAATTTGCGATGTCATCCGCAACCTCTCGGGAATGTGGAAACTGCAATTTCCTGACAAGTTCTCTTGGTATCTCGATGTCCCACAGGACTTCGACCCCAACATAGGAGGGGATTTCTACAGACACGAGCTGACCGAGATGGCAAAAGAGTTGGAACGTCGAGGGGCCGAACCTCTTTCCGACGAAGCCCTATCCGCATCGATTCATATCTTTAACAAGCACAGAGCCCTTGTGCAGGAACTCTATAACCTAAGGATCCAAAAGCCTTGGAAGGTTCCTACAGCAGAGCTATATGTGCTTTTGCGTGCAGGCTTGGTCGTTCCCGTAGAAGATTCCATCGCAACCATGCAACGCTACTTGGACCTGGTCCAGGCTGACGAAGACCGTAAGCCGATGGATCAAGCACGGGTCATCCTTGCAGGCTCGTTTTGCGAGCAACCCCCCTTGGGTTTAATTCGAAGCCTTGAGCGCGCAGGATGCTACATCGTTGATGATGACCTTGTGCAAGTACACAGATGGATTAAGCACAAGACCGATCCGGGGACAGACCCTCTTGGAGCCATTGTGACGGCCTTTCTCTCGGATTCTGTAGAAAGCCCAACCCGCTATATCGACGAGGGCCAGCGCGGTGAGGAGATCGTGCAAAGGGTTAAGGACGCAGCTGCCGAAGGCGTGCTTTTTTGCGCCCCAAGCTTCTGCGATCCAGCTCTCCTGGATCAACCCATGACGGTCAAAGCCATTGAGAAGGCAGGTATCCCCTGGACCGGTTTCAAATACTCAGAGGACACAGGCCAATTCCAGGTCATCCGTGAACAAGCTGGGACCTTTGCCGATTCGATCAAACTATGGAGTGGAGTCTAAACATGCGCAGTAAAAACCTAAAAGCCTATGGGCAGGAAGGAACACTCGTCCAGAAGGATTCGAGCCAGCTCCGTCAAAAACAGATGATTGCTGCACACTACGACCGACTTGCCGAGGCGGAGAAAACAGGGGAAAAGGCGGTTTACACCTTCGTCCCCGGAAATCTGACCGAGCTGATGCTGGCCTTCGATCTTCTGCCCGTTCTTCCGGAGATCAACGCTCTACAATCCGGAATGCGTGGGAAATCTCGTGGCTATATCAGTGCGGCTGAAAAACTTGGGCACTCCGAAGACGTCTGCACATATGTCAAGTGCGATGTCGGGATGCTCAAGTCCGGCAATGTGGGCCCCACAGGCAAGCATCTCCCCGATCCCTCGCTCTTACTCCTCTCTTACACGGGTTGTTTCACCTTTATGAAATGGTTCGAGATCCTGAAAGAAGAGTACGATTGCCCGGTTGTCATGTTGCACGTGCCTTATCAGGCAGACGGTAAGATTACGGATTCGATGCGCAATTACGTTGTCGACCAACTCAAAACCAAGGTCATCCCCATCCTTGAGGAAGTCTCGGGCGTCCCATATGACGAGGATCGACTCAAAGGTCTCCTCGCCAACTCGGCCAAAGCCGAAGATGACCTGGTGGCAGTTCTGGAAATGGCCAAAAATAAGCCGTCCCCCATCGATGCTTATTTTGGAGGTGTCTATTACATCGGTCCCATTTTCACAGCATTTCGAGGGACCGAGGATGCTGTCGAATACTACAAATTGCTTCGGGCCGAGGTTGAGGAGCGGGTTCGCCTAGGTAAAGGACCCATCACTCCCGAAGGGGAAATGAAAGAAGAGAAATTCCGGGTTGTCGTCGAGGGGCCGCCCAATTGGACAAGCTTTCGGAAGTTTTGGAAGATGTTCGCGGACGAAGGTGCGGTCGTCGTCGCCTCGTCCTACACCAAGGTCGGCGGAGTCTATGATAACGGCTTCCGACACGATCCGGAGAGGCCCCTTGAGAGCTTGGCCGAATATTGCCTCGGCTGTTACACCAACCTGAACCTACCTTCACGGGTAGACATGCTTGAGCGCTACATGGACGAGTATCAAGCCGACGGTCTCCTGATCAACTCCATTAAGAGTTGCAACTCCTTCAGCGCAGGACAACTCATGATTCTTCGGGAAGTAGAAAAGCGTACGGGCAAGCCCGGCGGCTTTATCGAGAGCGACCTTGTGGACCCTAGGTATTTCTCGGCCGCCAACATCAAAAACCGGCTCGAATCCTACTTCCAGATGATTGAACAGAAACGAGAAGGCAAAGCCAAAGCATTGGAAGGCACAAACACCGAAGAAACATCCGGAGAGGTGCAGGGATGAAATATTGCGTTGGAATCGACCTTGGCTCCACCACAACCAAAGCTGTTATCCTCGACGAGGATGGAAAGGTGATGGGACGGGGCATCACCAATTCCCGCAGCAACTATGAAGTCGCCTGTGAGGTCGCTGTGGCCGAGGCATTGATCAACGCACGCTTCGGCCTGATTGACGGAAAGCTCAAGGATCGGGGAGTTGAGGAAAAAGCACGGAAGGATCAACTCCAGGAGCTGGAACAGGGGTTTCGCCTTGCCCAATACCTAGACCAATGCAACATCCTTCGCGAAGAGATTATGCCATTGACCGAGACGGCCAGGTCTCCGTATGGCGAGGCAGTGGGAGCCATCCTCATAGAGATGGAAAGGGAGGCAGGTGATCTCTTCGGTAAGGGGAGTAGAAGAAAGAGTGATTTCTTCAGGGACCTTGCCGGGAGCCGATACCTGGTGCGGGCGGAGAAAATCGCCAAAGACATGGAAATCAGTTACGACCATCTCGTGGGATTCTTTGACAAGGCCATCCTGCGTGTGGAAAACCATCCAGCCGATTCTCATTCCTTCGGTCGCTGTATCCGGGCGGCTCTGGATGCTTCACATTTTGACTCGACGGTTTTCCGCGAATCGGTGGAAGAAGCCGGCTCCCTTGAACTGGAACAAATCGGCAGCGTGGGGACAGGCTATGGACGACAAACCTTACCTTTTCCCAAAGAGGACATTCGATCGGAGATCTTGTGCCATGGGCTGGGCGCTCATGCCATGTTTCCAGGCACTCGAACAGTACTCGATATTGGTGGGCAGGACACCAAGGCCATCCAGGTTGACACAGAAGGCATCGTAACTTCTTTCCAGATGAATGATCGATGCGCAGCCGGCTGCGGTCGTTACCTGGGTTATATCGCTGATGAAATGAACCTAGGCTTGCATGAGTTGGGGCCTCTTGCTTGTTCTTCCAAGCGCTCGGTCAAGATCAACTCGACCTGCACAGTATTCGCCGGGGCGGAACTGCGCGAGCGGCTTTCACTGGGTGAAAAACGTGAAGATATCCTCGCGGGTTTACACCGGGCGATCATCCTCCGGGCCATGTCCCTCCTGGCACGCTCGGGCGGCGTAGCGAACGAGTTCACCTTCACGGGTGGGGTCGCGAAAAACGAAGCCGCTGTCGGCGCTCTGAAGAAGTTGATCTTCG
>JALSSW010000028.1 GCA_026984035.1 Planctomycetota bacterium | reverse complement strand
CTCAAAGGGAAGCAAAAACCGCTCCGATTCGAGGAAGGAACGCCCGACCGAATCAATCAAAACCGGATCACCTTTTTTCGCCCCGACCAAGGGCATGTCCTTCCAATGGGCGGAAAGCTGAAACACCGACCGGAGAAGACCGATCAAGGCCAAGATCGCGATCCCCCCCACCACTGCAATGCGTTTTTTACTTCGCTCCTCCAAATCCGGCGGGGTCAACATCACACCAAACAAATAAAGGACAACAACCCCACCCACATAGACCACGACCTGGGTGACAGCGAGAAAGTCCGAGCCCAATAGAAGGTAGAACCCAGCAACTCCCAAGAGGGAGATCATCAAGCCAAAAGCCGCATGGACGACGTAGCGGCTCCACAGCGTCAAAAAGGCCCCGCAGATTGTGGCCACACAGAGAACGAGGAAAACCATGAAGGGACCGCTCATTTTCCCCCTCCACGCTTCTTTCCCTTTCCTTTTGTTTTTCCCTTTTCCGACCCCTTCCCCTTGTTCTGATTGCCCTGGGGCTTCTGCTCTTCGGCTGTTTTTTTGGAGCTAGGCCCCTTGGCATCCCCCTTTGGAATCTTGGGTTTAGGGGTTTGCGGCTTGGAGCCTTCTGGATCCGAGGCTGGCTTTGCCGTTTCCGAAGGACCAGACTTCGCCTCAGGAGACTCAGCGGTTTTTTTGGCTTCTGCAGCCTTCTTTGCCGCAGCCGCCTTTTTCTTCGCAGCCATTTCGGCCGCCTTGCGCTTCTTCTCTTCCTCGGCTTCCTTGATCCGCTGATGATCTACATCCCGAAGCCCCTTCCATGTGGTCAGATCCACAACCAGTTCGGATCGCTCATAGCGTGCGAAACCAAACTCCTTGCCCTCATGAATGCAATCCTCGGGACAGGGGGAGCAACACAGCTCACAAAACATGCATTTGTTGTAATCAAGGCTGAATTCAAACCATTCATTGACACTTCCAGGATGCCGTAAAAAGCGGATTTCAATGCAATCCACAGGGCAAGCTTTTTCGCAGGCTCTGCAGGCAATGCACTTGTCCTGTTCCAAAAAGTGCATCCCTCGGTAACGCGTCGCAACCGGCACGACATCTTCAGGATATTGGTAGGTAACCGGCTTTTTAAACATGTGGCGGAAGGTAATTCCCATTCCCACCATCGTGGACCAAAGGGCATCTTTGATGTTCCCTAACCAGACCATGGCTCCATCGCGCTTCATGCGGCCAGCTCCCACCAACAGGTCCCGATCAGACACGCAAAGGCGATCGGGGTCAGATACTTGTAGCAAAGGCTCATGACTTGATCGATGCGAATGCGCGGCAGGGTCCAACGAATCCAGATCATCACAAAGACAAGGACAAAGGATTTGAGCAGCATGGTGAACACAGCCAAAAGCTCCCCACCAAAGGAACCCGTCACCGCGCTTCCTGGGACAAAGGGAAGATTCCAGCCCCCGAGAAACATCGAGACCAAAATGGCCGAGATCACGAACATGGATGCGTATTCTTCGAGGAAGAAGAAGGAAAAGCGGAAACCCGAGTACTCAGTATGAAACCCGCTGACCAGCTCACTCTCAGCTTCCGGGAGGTCGAAGGGAGCCCGCTTTGTGTTCGCTAAAGCCGCAATGAAAAAGACCACTGCCGCCGGAAGAGCAAAGAAGGGGTTATGGAAAATCAACCAGTTCCCCACATTCAGAAACCCGCCCGCCTGGGCCAGACTCATTTCCCGCAAACTCAGACTCCCATAGCTCACAACCGCGAGCAAGATGCAGAGGCCGAAGGGGATCTCATAGCTGACCATCTGGGCAGCCTCACGCATCGCCCCAAAAAGAGACCACTTATTGTTGGAGGCCCAGCCCGCCATAATGACTCCGATCACCTCCAGGGAAAGAAGGGCAGCGATCAAATACAGCCCTAGGGATGTATCCACAATCACGGCCGAATCACTCAAAGGCACCAGGGCAAAGGCAGAGACCATCCCGGCAAGGACGATACCCGGGGCAACCATGAACAAAAACTTGTCAGCCTGGGCTGGGATGATGTCTTCTTTGAACATCAGCTTGATCCCATCGGCCAAGGCCTGGATCAGACCGAAGGGCCCCACACGGTTGGGTCCCCAACGCTGCTGCATCCGCCCAGAGACCCGGCGCTCGGCCCAGGTAAAAAGAATGGGCAAAGCCGAAGCAATTCCAAAAAGAAGCGCGAACCCCACCAGGGCCGCGAGCAAATAGCCCCAAAAGCCATAAGCAGCGAGTCCCTTGAGGATTCCAGTGGCCCCCGAAGCCCCCTGGAGTTCCACGGTCCCATTGGAAAGGAAAGCCAGAACAGTCATCGATCCACCTCCCCCAGGACAATATCGATGGACCCAATGATTGCCACAGCATCTGCAATCATGGTTCCGGGCAACAGCTCTTGCAAAACACTCAGATTGCAAAAGGACGGACCACGTACCTTGAGCCGATAAGGATGGTCGCTTCCATCTCCAACCAGATAATGCCCCAGCTCACCCCGAGGATTCTCCACCCCGGCATAGGCTTCGGTCACAGGGACCCTCAGCGTCTTTTTTCGATTCCCTTTGATCTCACCCGGGGTCGTATCTTTCTCGCAACGCTCGATGCACTGCCTGAGGATCCGCACGGACTGTAGCATCTCAATCATCCGCACGTAGTAGCGATCCCAACAATCTCCCTGGGTTCCCATTTCGCCGATGCCCACCGGCACATCGAAGGACACTTGGTCATAGAAAAGATAGGGTTGGGATTCTCGCAGATCGTATCGGACCCCTGAACCTCGCAAACAGGGACCCGTGAGGCCATAGTCCAAAGCCATGCCCGCCGGGATCACCCCGACATTTTTGGTCCGCTCAATGAAGATCTTGTTGCGGGTTAAAAGCTTGTCGTACTCGACCCATTTCTTTTCGAAGACATCACAAAAACGCTTCAGCTCGTCGAACCAGCCCGGAGGAACATCGTTGGCAAGGCCTCCTGGAAAAACAAAGCTATAGGTCAGCCGTGCCCCGCAGAGCTTCTCAAAGAGGGACATCATCCACTCCCGTTCCCGAAACCCGTAGAGGAAAGGAGTAAAGGCCCCGATATCCATCCCATAGGTTCCAAAGGCAATCAGGTGGGAACCGATGCGATTGAGTTCTGCCACGATCATCCGAATCCAGGTCGCGCGAGGGGCCACTTCCAGATCAGCGGCCTTCTCCACCACCAGGGCATAGCCCAGGTTGTTGTTCATCGCGGCGAGATAATCATAGCGGTCGGTATAAGGGACAAACTGATCGTAGTTGACGTTCTCGGCGATCTTTTCCGCACAACGATGGATGTAACCCATGTGGGGAGTTGCCTTGGTCAGGATCTCTCCATCGGCCCGGATCACCACCTTCAACACCCCATGGGTCGAAGGATGCTGCGGCCCCATGTTGATCTCCATGTCTTGGGTGCGCACATCGAGAACAAATTCGCGCTCTCCCGAAGCCGAATGCTCTTGATGTTCTTGGATCCTCCCGCCGGTCGTCATCACCCTACTCCGCACTGATCCCTTTGAACTCTTTCGGGAAAACATAATCCTTCCGAAGCGGGTGTCCCACCCAGTCGTCATCGCAAAGGATGCGGCGTAAGTCCGGATGCCCCTCAAACCCAAAACCCATCAAGTCGTAGGCTTCCCGCTCATGCCAATCAGCGGCCGGGTAGATCCCGGAAATGGTCGGAAAGATCGGCTCGCCCTCCCCCTTGGGTATCCGCACTTTGAGCACAATGCGCTCATTCAACACCGTGCTCAAAAAATGATAGACCGCCTCGAAGTGCCCCGGCCCCCAATCTTCACCCTCCTTGGGCTTGGCATTTTTCTTTTTCCCGAAGGTCGGAAGATAGTCCACCGCAGTTATGCTGACCAAGAGATCGAAACCCAACCCAGCGTCCTGGCGAAGAGCCTTGCACACTTCCACCAAGCGGTCCTTGGAGACCACCAAATAGGGATCCTTGGAAGGCTCCGTCACTGCCTCAACCACGGCTCCGGGAACGGCCTCCTCGAGCTGCGCCTGGATCTCCTCGAAGCTCATGCCTCCCCTCCGACAACGACAGTTTCCTGTTTTTTCCGCAGGACATACTCTCGATCGATCTTGGCCTGGAGGGCCATAATCCCGTCGATGAGAGCCTCCGGTCTCGGAGGACAACCGGGCACATAGACATCCACGGGGATCACTCGATCGATCCCTTTCACTACGTGATAGCCAAAGTGATAATAAGGGCCTCCCCCGGTCGCGCAGGCTCCCATGGCAATCACGTATTTTGGGTCGGGCATTTGGTCATAGAGCCGTTGGATCAGGCCTGCCATCTTGAAGGTCACCGTCCCCGCCACAATCATCAGATCCGACTGCCTTGGGGTTGCCCGAAAGGCCCCGGCCCCAAATCGATCCAAATCATAGTGCGCACAGCCAACGGCCATCATCTCGATGGCGCAGCAGGCCAATCCAAAGGTCATCGGCCACACGGAAGAGCGCCGCGCCCAGTTGACCAGCCGATCGACCGAAGTCGTGAGGACATTTTCAGGAAGACTGTTTTCGAGAGCACCCACTAGGCATCCTCCTGTTCCTGCTGGGAGCCCGAGTCCGGCTCTGGAGCAAACTCAGACTTCACGGACTCGGGGAGATCCCCTTGAAAACCCTTTTGGCCTGCCATGCTCTTCACCCAATCCAGGTCACCCTTGGCCCAAACATAGACCAAACCCAGAAAGAGAATGCCGACAAACACACCACCCTCCACAAAGGCGATCATCCCCATCTTCTTGTAGACATAGGCCCAGGGCACCAAAAAGGCGATCTCGAGGTCAAAGAGAAGGAAGATGAGCGCAATCGTGTAGAAGCGCATGTCGAAACGCACCCAGGAGGAGCCTTCGGCCACCTCGCCGCATTCGTAGGTCGAGAGCTTTTCCTTGCTCGGCTTCTGGGGGCGTACAAGAGCCAGAATGATCATGTTCGCAGCAACGAACACGATCCCCAAGACAACAAAGGCCGCAATATTGAAGTAGTCGAAGTACACCTTCACCAACCCTCAGACCTATGTTCCGGCCCACACCTTTTATGCGGGTCAAGAGGGGAAGAGGCTAGCCGGACAATCCGCCCTTGCAAAGGACTGGGACAATTTAGCCCAGAAAACCCTCAGGTTGAAAACCCAGACCTGCTCCCCCTTGAGGGGAAGGCCAAGGGAACTCGCATCCCCGAAGCTTCACCTATGGGAGCCATTGAGAACAGAAAGTGAGGACGGCTATTCATACCCCCGATCCTTGGGGGGAATGAAGCGCTCCTTTTGGGAGAGTTCGATGAGTCGCTCAGGCTTGCTGAGCTTCCCCTTTTTCGCGGATCCCTCCCAAACTTGGCGATAAATATAGGTCGCATAGGGATAGAGCTGGGGAAGCTTCTGAATCTTGCGGTTCGCACCTGGAAGGAGATCCTCGTCAAGGCCCTTGGATGCCACCATGCTCCGGACCGAATCCCTGCTGAGCTTGACATTGAGGATCTCGAGGACCGTCTTCATGGCCCGAGGAGGCTTAAAATCGAGGATGCGGGTTTCCCCCGGGTCAATCCTGTTGTCTCCGATCTTTTTTGCCGGGCTCCATTTCCAAGTTTGCCCAATGCGTTTCTTGGCGCTCCATACCTCGCGGCCCTGCAGGCCGAAGGCTCGCACGCGCACCAGGACAAAGCGCTCCGGATCCCCGGTGGGAACCGCATGCCCCGCCTTGTCGTTGCGAAGGCGGACCTGGATCCCCTCGGCGTTTCGCTGGACCTTGATACTCAGTCCTGTCTTCCATCCGCTTTGGAGGAGGCTCCTATACAGGGGAAACTCCTTGGGGATACCCGCGCCGGGCCAGGTATGGCGGTGGACCTTCCGAATGGGGAGGCCTTCATGGGCCTCCATCAGGCGGCGCTCGGTTGTGGGCATATGGCAATCAGCGCAAGCAGTGGCCTTGTGGCCTCCATCCTCCAGCTCTTTGCGGGTCGTAAACCAGCAAAGGAGGTTCGGCGTCACACGCTCGCCTTGGGGATCATGACAGCGGAGGCACACGGCACGCAGGCGTTCGGGGTCCTTACGCACAGGGTGGGGAGACAGCTTGCTTCCCCGAGGGCCCTGGATGTAACTCTTGCCATCCTTTCCGACACGAAGGTGGCAAACTGCGCAGGTCACGGCCTCTTTGCGAAGCTCTTTGTTAAAGTTGGGGTTGGGCCAGGTAATCGGAGTCAGGACGTTCCCCTTCTTCAGGCCGAGAGTGTGCTTTTTGCGCTGATCTGCCAAGGGGATGTGGCAGTTGAGGCAGAGCCACTTGGGCGAATCGGGCTTGGACAGTTCCGCCTGGAACTGGAGGTCACTGAGGGCGTGAGCATGGGTAGTGCTCTTCCATTCCGCATAGATCTTGGTGTGGCAGGCGCCACAATCCTTGGCCCGAATGCCTACAAGGTTTTTGGGAATCGGCATGTGAGGGAGGGAAAAGGCCCACGGCTGCTTTTTACGGTCAAAGGCATCCTCCAAGGCGAGGTCCTCCGGCCCCAAAAGCCCCTTGGGCAACTGGACCATGCCTCCCTTGTCCCCCCGGATCTCCCGGACTTTCTTCTGGATCGCCCCGGCGGCGGCTCCCTTCCCCCCACCACTCGGATCCTCGGTGGGAAGAAAAGCGATGAACAAGGCCAAGAGCGGCAGCAAGAAATAGAGTGTCCTTTTCACAGAGCGGAATACGTTAGCGGGGCAAAGGCGTTCCGCAACGAGGACGAAAGCTCAAAGCTTCTTTCTCAGGGTCATGATCAAGGTCCCGTTATAACTCAGCCCCCATTTTTGGATGTCCCTGCGAATCGCTTCCCATTCGGCTCGATCCGCATGTCCTTGTGGAAGGAGTTCCAGGAGGGGTTTGGCTCTGGCCTCGATGACATCGAGGGGAATGAGCCGATGGTGCCGATAATGCTCCGTTTCGATATCAAAGTCCCCCAAAGGCAAGGCCCTACGGAGGGCCCCCGCACTTAGGACAGGCTTGTGAAGCATCCCCGCCCGCTCATGCTGGCGTTTTTCCCAAAGGTCCCAACGCTCCGCAACCCGCTGCTCCTCCTCCGAGCCATCAAACCAAGGCTCCGAAAGGAGGACACCCTTTTTTGCCACCCGGCCGCATGCGGCTAGGGCCTCCTCCAGCTTGGGCAAATGATGAGGAACGTGTCGTAAGACGAGCCAGTCAAAGGATGTATCCCCAAAGGGCAGGTGCGCAGCATCCCCTTTTACCATCCCAGGTTCCGTCGCATCAGGCAGGAGCGGATCCACTCCCAAACAAGGGATGTCCCTCTCCCGGAGGATCCGAAGGAGGCGCCCGGACCCCGTTCCCACGTCCAAAACCGAGCGAGGACCAAGCTCCAAAAGCCTGCACACAAAATGATCGAAGAGCCGTTTGGCTTCTTCTGCAATCGGGTTGCCATGTTCCATGATGAGCCCCGGGGAGAAGATCGAAGTTGAGACAGCCGCATCGTGCGAGTGTTTCGCGTCGCTATGCTATCCTCTCCTCGGCCGCGTTGTTCACAAAGGATTCGCATGCTGCTCCCTCTCCTCGCATCTTCGCTCCTCCTTTCGCCCTTTCTCAACCAGGGTCCAACCCAAGAAGAACAGGAAGAACATGGGCTCCCCACCGTGATCCTCAAAGAGGACGACACCATCATCCACGGGTCCTGCTTCATCAAGATTCCCAAGGGGCTGATCATCCCCGATCTAAACGGAAATGGAGTCATCCAGATCCAAGGCAAGCAAAGCGGGGGAAAAAAGATCCGTGTCCGCTTCACCCAAGGAAGTGTCCTAAGAGGAGCCCCCACGGGAACCCCCTGGAATACATTGAAAGGGATGGGAATCTCCGCCAAGAACATAAAGGGCCTCCAGCTCTCAGGGCTTCGCGTCCATGGCTACAAGGTCGGGATTTATGTCCAGAACTGCGCAAACATTCTCATCCAAGACCTGGACGCATCCGACAATTTTCGGCAAAGGCTCGGATCCACTCCCCTTCGCGAAGACCCCGGAGATTGGCTCTTCCCCCATGACAATGACAAGGGAGAGTGGAGGAAAAAGTGGGGCGCAGCCCTTTACTTGGAGCAATGCGAACAGCTGGTCCTGCGGCGAATCCGAGTAAGAAGAGGGCAAAATGGGATCATTCTCGACCGGGTCCAAAGAGCCCGCGTCTATGACAACGATTGTTCCTTCCTTTCGGGCTGGGGGCTCGCCCTCTGGAGAAGCTCCCACAACATCATCACTCGCAATGCCTTCGACTTTTGTGTGCGAGGCTACAGCCATGGCATTTACAACCGAGGCCAGGACTCAGCGGGTATCCTGATGTTTGAGCAGTGCAAGGAGAACTTGATCGCGGAAAATTCTGTCACCCATGGCGGCGATGGTTTCTTCGGCAATTCAGGCAAAGAAGCCCTGGGCCAGAACCCAGGCCCAAGCAGCCCTCATTGGAGCTACAAGGGCCAAGGGAACAGAGACAACATCTACTATAAAAATGACTTCTCCTACGCCGCTGCCCATGGATTCGAACAGACCTTTTCCTTCCACGAGACCATTCTCCAAAACCGGATCGTCGGCAATGCCATTTGCGGGATTTGGGGAGGCTACTCCCAAAACATGCGCATCTTGGACAATCGCTTCGAGGCCAACGGAGACAAGGGTTACGGGCTCGAGCGCGGGGGGATCAACATCGAACACGGAAAAGATCTTCGCATTCTCAGAAATCACTTTTTTAGAAACCGTTGCGGCATTCATCTTTGGGTGGACCCCGACGAAGGTCTCAAAAAACTTCCCTGGGTTCAAAGCAATCCCGAAACAGGCAGCGTGACCTGGATCGTTCAGAACCGATTCGAAGGGGATGCCATCGCCCTCCAACTCCGAGGCGGTGTTTCCGGTGTCCATTTTTTTCAAAATCAAAGGAACGGGGTCTCCCAAGCCTTTCTTCTTGAGGATCAAAGCAAACTGGACAAACGCCCCTCGGATCCCAAAGTTTGGGATGTTTCTCTGCCCCCCCAAGCCTTGGGTCCCATCCTCGGGAACACGCAGCCCGTTGGTGCTCGCAAGCCTCTGCGCGGACGGCACAATATCCTCATGGGCCCATGGGGTCCTTGGGATCACGCCTCCCCCTTTCTGCGCGCAAGAAGGAGAAGCCCCCAAGCCCTCTCATGGGATCTTTTTGGGGTCACCAAGTCCCCCACCATCAAACAGAAAAAGGGTCTTGCCCAAGAACTCCGAATCCACAAGGAAAGCCCCAAACATTTCCGCCTCAGCCTCCCCATCCAAGGAAAAGGAGTTCTTTCCTACGCCTTCATCCTCCAGGCCGAAAATTATCGATTTCCCGTCCAAGGCAAGGTTTTAAACACCCAATGGAAGGTCCGCTTCTTTCCATGGAAAACCGACCCTCGCAAAAACTATGCAACCTGGATCCAAGAAAGCCGGGATCAAGGATTGGTGGCAAACCTCCCCTCCCTCCATCTCCGCTACGGAATGGCCGGCCCCGCCTCTCTCCATCTCTCCAAGGAGATCAGCGAAAAACTCCCCGCCAAAGACCATTTCGGGACCATCGCCACCACCACCATTCCTCTCTCCAAGGGCAAATGGATCCTCCAGACAAAGAGCGACGACGGCATCCGGGTCTGGGTCAACGGAACCAAGCTCATCGATGATTGGACCTTGCATGGCCCCACCAAACATGATGCCTCCTTCACCCTCTCCAAGAGGCAAGCAGTTTCGATTCGCGTCGAGCATTTTGAATTGGACGGCTATGCCCTTCTCGAACTCGATGTCGTAGAAGATCAAAAGTAAGCGTCCATTCCACCCTGGGATGTCCCCCTTGGGATTTCCCCACTGAAAAGAGGAGGTGGTGAATCAAAAGAAGGGCTACTCCACACGAAAGGCTTGATGCCAGCGGCTCCAAGCAGAAAAACGCCCCGTCCGATTGCTCTGCCTTACGCGCAAAAAATAGAGTCCCCTTGCGAGGCCGGACCTTCCCCGCAGCTTCCCCAAAAAAACGCCATGCCCTTTGTCCACCACCGTTCGCTCAAAAGGAGGAAGGATCTTGGAGCGGAACACAAGGCTCCTACCCTTCACATCACCGGCAACCTCCAACTCCCACCCTCCCGGACGACCAGGACCATGGTAAGGAGTTTTAAACACAACGGGGTTTTGTGGACAGACGACGGGTCCAATCGGTTTTGTGGAAACAACAAAGTTGTCATACCAGCGTGATTGGGTTTTTGGAGAACCCTGGTTCCAATAAGCTTCGAGAAAAATGGCGTTGATCCCGTGCTTCGTGTACCGACCGCGGAAATCGAGATTTCGTCGTTCACATTCGAGGCGTCCGTCGATCCAGAGTTGGTTCAGGCCATCCTTCTTCCCGGGCGTGTTGAGCCTGACCCTGGATTCGACAAGAACCCAATAGCCCGATTCTTCGGTCGCGTGGATGGGGAACTTGGAGGCCGGACGATTTCCGAGCCACTTCATCCGTTCGAAGTCATTGTAATGGCGCGTCACGACACGATCACCTCGAACGCCCCTTACCGGATCGAGGGTAAGAGATGGTCCCGGACCACCCCAGACGTGAGCAATCATGGCTTGTGCCCACTTGTTGTTCACGATGCTGGTTGCCCTGGACATTTTGGCGGGGTTGCCCCGCCAGCCATATGAGTGCTTTACGTAAATGCGCCAATACACTTCGTCAAAGATCTCCCCGGATCGCCGCGCCTTGTTGGTGTAGACAGGACTCTTCCCAAAGAAGAGCTTGCGACCCCCTATGCCTCTTTTGCCCTTTGGATACAGGCAGCGGAGGGATTTGCCCTTGTTTCCAAAAGCAACCATGGGATCCAAAGGGCTCTTCCCTTCAGCGTAGGACTTTGGCTTTCCATCAAAATCATCGAACCAAATGGTGGCAGGATCCTTGGACTGAGGTTGTACAGGGAGTGGCACCACTGACTCGATGTGGGGAATCTCCGGCCTTAGGGAAGGCTTTCGAGAGGGCGACTGGGCCTGGCTCCAAAACAAAGGGAGAGACAAGAGAAGCAGGATTGTTTTCGACATGATGCTGCCCCAAACTTGGAATGCAGAAACCTGGGATCTTGGATCCCCACGAGAAGGAGCACAAAGAAACGATGACTGATTATCCCGAGAAGACTTGTTCGATTGATCGCCTTGTGAACCATCCACGCCTCGTGGATGCGGTGCTTGCAGGCAAAAAGACCCAGCAAAGACGCAATGGAGTGTATGCCTATCCCGGAGAAGAGTTTGCCTTAAAAGACCAGAAATTTCGGGTTGTGGGACTGAGAAGGGAGAGCCTGGCGGACATGACCGAGGAGGAGGCTAAGGCAGAAGGCTTCCCCAACCTTGAAGCATACTTGGGGCTTATTAAAAAAATGCACGGAGGCATGGACCTCGATCTCAAAGGCCAGGTTTGGGTCCATGAGTTCGAAAAAATCTAAGAAGAAAATGGGGTATGAAAACAGCCCTTGAAGAAACTTGCTCCAGGCCTGACTTCGTGATTTTTTCCCTGCTTGATTTCTCCGGGGCATACGAGACCTTTGGAAAAAAGTTAAGATCCTGCGTTCTTCCATAACCGGGAAAGTCGATTGCAAAAACACATCCTCCTTCTGATCAGCCTCTCCTTTTCTTCCCTTGCACTTGGACAAAGATTTCGTCGTTTTAGGCGGGGCGGAAGGGACGCCCGGTGGGTCCACAATCAGGAACTCATCCTCTGGAAGGGAAAATACTATAAGCCCAAGGGATGGAAGGAGACTCCGACTCCCAAAGATCAAACCGAAGCAGGGCCAAGAAGCCAAAGGTCACGCACTTCATTCAACTCGTCCGCAGAGCTGTCTCGGCTTGCGGGAACAAAGCTAAACCCTAGGGGGTGGCGACGTCCCCGCTTCAGCACCCTTCCGAGGCAACCTTGGCCCCAATCCCTGCTTTTGAAAAGCCCTGATGGAAGAGTCTATGTCGCCCTCCATAGGGGGCAGGTCTTTGTTTTCGGTCCCAAGCGGAAAGGTAAGAAGGTCGCCGAAGGGCTCCATGGGCTTCGACACTTGGCCTTGGCTCCCGATGGCGAGACACTGTCTATGATTCAGGACAAGGACCTCTACCTGCTCCGGCTTTCGGACGGAAAGCGCCTTCGCCTGACTCAGGATGGGTCTGAAAACACTTTCAATGGCGAGCTGGATTGGGTCTATCAGGAAGAGGTCTATGGAAGGGGCAATTTCAAGGGTGCCTGGTGGTCGCCCCGGGGGCAACATTTGGCTTTTCTCAGGATCGACGAGAGCCCAGTGGACAGCTTTGAGATCCTCGACTTTCTTCCGCAGACTCTTGGGATCGAGAGAATCAAATACCCGAAGGCGGGCCGGGGCAATCCCTTGATCGGGCTTCGAGTCGCCGACGCAAAGACGGGAAAGATTCGGAAGATCGACCGGTCTTTGTATAAGCCTGAGGACGAGATCCTGATCGTTCGAGTAGGTTGGACTCCTGCGGGAGATCGCTTGGTTTTTGTCGTTCAAAACCGAGAGCAAACTTGGATGGACCTAAACTTCGCAGACCCGAAGACCGGCAGCTTTGTAAGGGTGTTGCATGAAGAAAGGAAGGATGCTTGGGTGGAAAGACCTGCTCTGCCTCGCTGGTTGGAGGACGGGAGCTTTTTATGGGAAAGTGACCGGACGGGCTATCACCACATTTATCGTTATGACTCGAAGGGAAAACTGATCTGCGCCATCTCCCATGGCGCTTGGAGCACGGAGGGGATCATCCGGGTGGACGAGGCCCGGGGGAGGATCGCCTTTTACGGAACAACCGAGAAGAATTGGATTGGGCGACAAGCTTATGTGGCGGCTCTGGATGGATCCTGGCAGCGCATGGTTACACGAGGCCGGGGGACTCATAGGGTGGCCTTCAACGGGGATTTCAGCCTCCTGCTGGACAGCTTTTCTTCCCTCGAAAACCCGGGGGAACAATGGCTTCGCAGCGTTGAGGGCAGGGACCTCCACAGGGTTTACGCCCGACAACCGCCCAAAGGGGCATCTTTCCCCACACTAAGGCGCATCCATGCCAGGGATGGAGAAGCCCTCGATCTTACCTTTACCCCACCCGCCCATTTGAAACCGGGTCAGCGCTACCCCCTTTGGATCAACACCTATTCCGGTCCTGCGGCACCCACGATCCGCGACAGTTACAGGGGCCCCATCCGGCCCACTTGGTTTGGGAAACTTCAGGTCAACGTCCGCTCGGCCACCAAACGGGGCATGAAATTCACAAAGACTTGCTACAAACAGCTCGGCGTCCAAGAACTCAAAGATCTTGAAGACGCCATTGACTGGATGGCCAAAAACATCCCTTGGGTTGACCCTTCCAGGGTCGGCATTTCCGGAGGCAGTTATGGCGGTTTCATGACGGCCTTCGCCCTCACGCACAGCAAAAAGTTCAAATGCGGCGTCGCAAGTTCGGGTGTCTATGACTGGAGACTCTACGACACAATCTACACAGAACGGTTTATGCAAACACCCCAACACAACCCGGATGGGTACAACCGCAGCTCCGTTGTTACTGCCGAGGCCGCCAAAAACCTAAGGGGCAAACTTCTCATCCTTCACGGCGTCAAAGATGACAATGTCCACTTTCAAAACGCCATCCAACTCGTCAATGCCCTCCAAAGAGCGGGAAAGCAGAACTTCGTCTTTATGCCCTATGCTCTCTCCCGACACGGGATCGGAAACTTGCACGCCCAAATCCTTCGGATGAATTTTATCCGAAAGAACCTTTGAATCCTTGTTTTGAATAAGTTACAGCAAGATTGTTAGGGAGAAAAGATCAATTTTTCATTGCAACATCCTGGGCATTTCCCAAGATTTAAAGGTTGATCTAAACATCCTTTCGCCCAAAAAAGAATAACCTCCAGCTCACAAAGAAGCCGTCATGCTCAAACCCAAGATTTCACTTGTTTTTCTTTCAGCCTGTTTTTTCTTTACGACACATCTTGTGTCCCAAAACCTCCACCAAACACCACAGCAGGTGACGGAAGCCATCCGAGCAGGGAACAAAGAGAAGGCTCTCAAAATCCTGCATTCCATGTTGGAACAGAGGGCATCCGATCCGACTTTGCTTCGCGCCCAAATGTACCTTCTATTGGGCATGCGGAGGAATCGGGAGGCGATGATCGTAGCAGAAGCCCTGCTCAAAGCCCTTCCCAAGGGAATGGAAAAAGAGGCGCTTCGCCCCTTTGTGGACCTTGTTCGTAAAACAAAGGGCGAGCTTCAAACTCTCATAGAAAAAGCGATCTTGTTCCGTCGTGAACGCGACCCAAAAAACCTGCTCAGAGTTTGGAAAAAGCTCAACAAGCTTCGTCCCGAAGACCCTTTGGTCCATTTTGGCATGGGAGTTGTCTACGGGTCTTTTGGAAAGGAGTATAACCTTCAAAGATCCTTGCGGTTCTTTCAGAAATTTTTAAAACTTACTGTCGACGATCAATTCCACGTTGGATCCATTTATACCCCATCAGAACTGGCAGATTCACTTCGTAAGTTTTCGACACTTGGGAGGGAAAGCGATTTGGCCGAAGTGAGGATGATGGTTCACGCTTACATCAAACAACTTAAAGAGAAAAGGCCTCTTTTTTTGATGACTCCAAAATCCACGATTTTAAGACTGCAGAAAAAGTGTGAAAAAGAGCTTGAACAAAGAAATAGGGTCATCTCCAGGGCTGAGGATGACATTCAAAGATGTCGAGACTATCTCCGCACCCCCCCATCAAGGAAACATGATTTACACACCAACAAACGAAAAAAAATCCGTCAACTAGAACTCCGTATATCACTCGAAAAAAGAAAAGTTGCATCCCTCACCCTTGTCCTCACTAGGCTTAAACAAACTCAGTAAAAACACAAGTTAAGAGGCCTTCCTTCTAAATGGCGCAAGTAAAGGATGCTATCATCCAACCATGACCAGCCTGCAATTCGGAAGTGCTCCTTGTTCTTGCAAAGAATCTGTCCACCAGACCAAGCTTATTGCAGTCACGGGTGGACCTGGGGCGGGTAAGACCGCGATCCTTGAGCTTTGCCTGCGCTCTTTTTGTAAGCATGTGGGTGTTCTCCCTGAAGCGGCAAGCATGCTTTTCGGTTGTGGATTCCCTCGATTCGAGAGTGCCCCGGCAAGACGGGCAGCGCAGCGAGCCATTTACCATGTTCAGGACGAGCTCCAGACTCTTGTGGTCAGTGAGGCCTTTTTGGCCGTGGGGCTCTGCGATCGGGGAACCATCGACGGGCTCGCTTATTGGCCGGGGACTCCGGAGTCCTTCTTCAAAGAATGCCATACGACCCGGGAGCGAGAATTCGCGCGGTTTGCGGCGGTCATCCATCTCGAAACCCCGAGTGCGGACGAGGGTTATAACCACCAGAACCCTTTGAGGACCGAATCTCCCGCTGAAGCCCAAGCAATCGACAAGAGGATCATCGAAGCCTGGAACGGTCATCCCAACTTCATCACGGTCCAAGCAACCGAGGACTTCATGGCCAAGGCTCACAAAGCCATCCAGGTGATTCGCTCGTTATTGCCACCTTGCTGCCAAAGCCATCCCATCCCCTAAGCAGCCATCCAAGCGACAACCGCCTTTGCCGCCCCCCTCCCTAAAAGGGGACAGCCATGCTTTTCTTTTCTTCCCGCTCCAAACCGAAACCTCCCTGTTCATTGAAGCCTTTGGAACCACAAAGGCTTACCCCACCCTGGGCAGAAGATTCCAGGGGGGCTTTTCAAGATTTCAGAAGTGGACTAGACTCCCCATGGCAACGGAGCTTGGGTTTGGGCCTCTTCGTTGTTCGTGGGAAAAAGCAGGAAATACAAGGTTAGGTTTCGGGGATCAGCTGTGGGAACATGGAGAATCCAAAGCTTTCTCTAGGTTTCTTCCTTCCTAAGTCGACTTGCATACCACTTAATTTTTTCATGATTGAGTGGACGCTCGCTCACTTAGCCTGATTTCTTCACAATTGGTGTCCCCCGAAAAAGGGATTGGTCATAAGTTGTTTTTTCGAGCCGCAAGAACCCTTTGAGGTCCTTGCGATCCAAAAACAAAGGATTTGTAGGATCCTTTTCTTAGGCCAAGGACTGGCTTCAGGGGCATTCTTCGGGGAACTGGAGGTCGTGAAAAAAAACGGGCTTGTTCATGTAATCATTTCCTTTTCCAAAGAGTTTTGGTGAGCCCATTAAGGATTTTGCAGCTTCAGGGGAAAGAGGCATGAATCAGGTAGGCAAGGTTCCTTAGGAGCTTAGCTGGTATCAATCAGGCTGTCTTTATGGCGACCGGAAACCTAAACCCCACTATTTCCTCATTTTGCCCTCATTTAACAGGTCTCTCTTCCTTCTCATTCTCGTTGAATCCTTGAGGAAACAAATTCTATGGAAACAAGCTTGCTCCCTTTTCCGAAAACAATTCTCTCCTTCTTGGATCAGTCCATCATGGGACAGGACGATGCAAAGCGGAAAATCGCAGCTGCAGCCTATCAACACTACATGACTCATTCCGCCAAAACGATGGGGGCGATTGAAAGCACTCCTCGCTCCAATTTCCTTCTTTTTGGGCCGACCGGGAGCGGCAAAACTCTAATCGCAAAAACCCTGGCTGACTTCCTGAAACTCCCCTTTATCCAAGTGGACCTTACCCACTTTGTCTCCACGGGCTATGTGGGGGAGCCTCTTGGCTCCATCATCCAGAAGATTCTAGGCGCTTCAAAGAACCGTTGGCATGCTGAAAAAGCCATTCTCTTCTTTGATGAATTCGACAAGATTGCAGGGAGTCAAATGAGAGAAAAAGACGTTACTGGTTTTGCCCTCCAAGCCGAATTGCGCAAAATGATGGAGGGGGGGGTCCATTCTTGGAGAGACCGTGCAGGGGCTGAACATGTCCTGAACTCTTCGGGAGTTTTCTTTATTTTCGCGGGGGCCTTTCCTTCCCTCCCCAAGATCATCGAAAGGCGTATCGGAGCCGAGAGGATTGGGTTTCCTTGCCCTTCCTCATCCAAAAAGCAAGAAAAGCGTGACTTTGAACTCCTTTCCCAAGCCCTTCCGGAGGATTTCGACAAACTTGGTTTCCTCCCTGAGATTATTGGTCGAATGGGGGACTTCGCGGCCCTGCAGCCTCTCGGAGAAAGGGTCATGGAAAGCATCCTTCTCTATGCAAAAGGCAGCCCCTTAAAAGCTGTTCAGGATTTTTTCAGGCTTCATGCAATTGAGTTGGAGTTCTCAAAAAATGCGATTCGTACGACAGCGCGCAAAGCTCTCAAACTTTCGACGGGAGCACGAGCACTTTCTACGATCTTGGGGAACATCATAGAAGACCTCCGTTTCCAATGCCCTGACCTCCAGGAACAGGGAGTTAGAGCCATTTTGGTTGAAGACATTGGGAAAGATGGGTGTCCCATCTTCAAGGTCCGCAAAGGAAAACCTGCGGGGATTCAAAAAAGGCAGGCTTTTCAGGCCCAAGTTTTTTCCGATTGTGCTCCACAAAGAATCGAGCAGAAAAAAACCAGAAAGGCCAGGGAGATGCATGCTCCAAGGGAAGGTTTTCTACAAGGAGAGGTCTCAAGCGAAAAAAATGATTGTGCACCCGAGAACGAAGGAACCCAGGGGAAGGGGCAAGGGATCCCTAAACAACGGAAAGGGGTAAACAATGAGTTCCATCAAAAACAGAACCTCATGCGCTTCGCGGCTGAGAAGCAAAGAAAAAGGAGGGAAATGCGGAAATTGATTTGTGACCAGATCGAGGAAGAGAAAAAGGCAGGGGCTCCCGTGGAAAAGCTCTCCAAGGCTTCTACAACCAAACTGCTTTCTTGGTTAATGGATATCTATGATGAAACAGGGGAAAGGTTTTTCACCAGTTTTTTGGAACGCATCCGATATCGGGGAAGGTCTTTGGCTTCTTTGCATCAAGTTCTCATGAATTGCGAAGGCAAGAGCGTCCCGACGGTGCTCTTTTTTTGGGATTATTGGGAAGCTTTAAAGGAAGAGAAAGAAAGGGGGGAAAACCTTTGAGCTCCCATGGACTTAAAGGCCTCGCAAAGGGGATTTGGTTCTGGGTTTCGGGATCGATTGCTTACCCTTCGTAGAACCCAATGATGCACCCAGCCCTTGAGGCATAAGGAGAGGTGGGATAACTCAGACTTCCCAGGCTTCAAAAACACGCATGAGGTTGCCGTGTGCAATTTTTTTCAAATCTTCGGGACAAAGCTCCGCATTTTCTGCAATGCTGGCTCCAAGCTGAGCCAACTTTGAGCAGTCTTCGAGACCGATGGGCGCTCGATCAATCCCGTCATAGTCAGAGCCTATCCCAAGGACATCTGAACCTCCCACAGAAAGAATATGGAGGGCATGAGTCACGGCTAAGTCAAGGTCAGCAGTTTCACTCTGAGACGAGAGAAAGCCGGGAACAAGTGTAAGGCCCAGGGCTCCTCCTCGGGTCGCGAGGGCTTCAATCTGCATATCGCTGAGATTCCGGCAGTGGTCGCAAATGCTGCGGGCTGCTGTATGGGAGTCAATCGGAGCTGGGACATCCATGATGAGAACATCGTCAAAAGTTTGTGGAGAAACATGGGCAAGATCCACAACCATTCCATGTCGGGCCATGGTCCTTACGACTTCTCTTCCGAAATCAGTCAGGCCCTTCGGCGAGGACTCTGTGGGCTTTTGACAGCTCTCAGCCCAAGAGAGATGGTTGTTCCAGGTAAGGGTCATATAGCGAACCCCACGATCGGCAAGGTGGAGGAGCTTTCCTAGGTCTCCTTCAATTGCATGTCCTCCTTCGACCCCGAGAACCACGGCAAGTTTCCCTGTTGCTTGGATGTCCCTGGCCTCCTGCATGGTCCGGGCAAGACCTATTTTGTCTGGGTTGGTTGCCACAAGAGCTTCGACACCATCGATCAATTCGTTGACTCGTTCAAAGCAGCGGTCAGGGAGGTAGCCGGGATCCACCCAGCAAGCAAAAAAGAGGACACCCACTCCTGCCTTCTCCAATCTGGGGAGGTCTACTTGGCCATCCGGGATCCCATGGATGAAATCCCCCCCGTCATCAACAACCTTGATGATGGTGTCCACATGACAGTCAAGGAAGAAGGGTGTCCCCTCATCCATGCCCTCATCCATGAGTTTCCTTTGGGATTTGTGTTCCACGCTCATGAAGGAGTTATAACCTTCCGCCATGGAGAGGGAAGAAAACGAAGATATTGGTAGATGGGAGGACTTGGCTTCCAAGCACTACGAAAACTTCCCTGTGGGGTCTTTTCTGGTTCAAAAGCCCAAACGGGGGGCTTTTAAATGGATTTATGCCTTTGCGCGAACCGCCGACGATCTTGCGGATGAAGTCCAAGATCTTGCGGGCCTTCACGCTCTTCGAGTAAGCCTGGATGAGGCATTAGGGGGCAAAAAAGCCCACACCCCCTTCGATTCACTTACGGGGCCACTGGTTTCGTGCATACATCAACACAAACTAAGTCCAGAGTATTTCTTTCTCCTCCTCGATGCCTTCGAGCAGGATCTCGAAAAAAACCGCTACGGGGACATCCTTGAGCTCTTCGATTATTGCCGCATGAGCGCCAACCCGGTGGGACGCCTTGTCTTAGAGCTATTCGAAGAACGAGAACCTGAAGCAATGGATCTTTCTGATCAGATTTGTACCGCGCTTCAGCTGTTGAATCATATCCAGGACATCCAATCCGATTATTTGGAACGGGACCGCATTTACCTTCCAAAGGACAGGATGAACACCCTTGGAATCGCCGAAGAAGAACTCGGAAAAGACTCTGCGCCCCCCCCACTCCAAACCCTCATCCGTGAACTTGCCCAAACCACCGCATCGCTTTTCAAAAGGGGACACCCTCTTTGCGATCTGTTGAAGGGACGCATGTCGCTCGAAATCAGGGCAATTTTTCAATCTGCCACTCTTGTCCTGGAACGTTTGGAAGCTGGAGGCTTTAACCCCTTACGCAAACGCCCAAAGGTAGGGAAAAGGGACAGCCTACGAGTGCTCTTTAGGGCTCTTCGAAAAAAAGGCCCCTCAAAGATCCTCCTTCATCTTGCTCAAAGCGCGCCCCCACTCCCCCCTCGGATCCAATGACCCTCGAACTTCTCCTCGGCTTCAGCGCCATCCTCTTAGTCGCCTCTTATGTGCAGAGCGTGGCCGGTTTCGCCCATGGGCTGATTGTCATGGGGTCGGTTACGCTCCTGGGTCTAGCACCCGTCGCCTTCACCGCCGTTGTCATCAGCATGACAGGTTTCGCGAGCATCCTCATGGCCTTGGTTGGAAGAAGAGGGCACATCAACGAACGGGTATTCTTTCGAGCATGCCTGGGGCTGGTTCCCATGCTCCTGGTGGGCCTTGGGCTTCTACATCTCATGGACCAAAGCTCCTCTTCGATCCTCCAAAGGATTCTGGGAGCTGTCATCCTTCTGGGTGGAGGCCTGGGGATGGTGAAGCCCCACCCAAAAAGGAAGAGAGCCACAAACTGGCAGGATTTTGTGGCTGGAGGGTTATCAGGAATCCTTGGTGGCCTCTTCAGCACTTCAGGGCCGCCTCTGATCTACCACCTATACCGCCAGCCTGATCGGGTTGATGTCATCCGATCCACCCTCCTCGCAATCTTCCTCATCTCCTCGAGTTCGAGGATTGTCCTCGTCATTTTGGAAGGGAGCTTTGAGGCCAACATGCTTTACTTAAGCATCCTGACCCTTCCCATTGTTGCCCTGGGAACCTTCCTTGGACGGAAATTTCCACCGCCCTTTTCGGAGCGCGGCATGCGAAGGATGGCTTTTGGTTTACTCATGGTTCTTGGGGCCCCTCTTCTGTTTTGAACTCCCGATAAGAAGGGATTGACCAAAAACCAATGGAAAAGTAACCTCCTTTTCTCATAGTTATGCCAGAAGCCCCTTCTTATGGGACTTGTAAGGCATGGGCTTGGAAAAAACCGTCTCTCTCGAACACCATGGAGGTTTTATGCTTCGATCTCATATTGATCGAAAGGGTTTTGAGCTTTGGAAGCAGGATTCTCGGAAGGCTCCGAGGATTCTGTTTTCGTTTTCACGATCCAGTCTCTTTCTTTGCGCATTTCTTTTTGGAGTCCTTGGAAAGGATCTCCCCAGCCAGGAAGCGGGTTCTACCGCTGCAAAGTTTTCGGTCAGCGATACCGGTGGGGCCACTTACAGCATTCCCATCTTGGTCTCTCCTGGGACAAATGGGATGCAACCCAAAATCGCTGTCGTCTACAACAGCCAAATAGGTAATGGTCTCTTAGGCCGAGGGTTCAATCTTTCGGGGCTTACAACAATTTCCAGGATTCCAGCTACAAAAGCTAAGGATGGGTTTCTGGACCCGGTGGATTTTGATGGAAATGACCGTTTTGCTTTAGGAGGGGAGCGCCTCGTCAACATTGTTGGTGTTTATGGCGGAAGTGGAACTCAATACCGGACTGAGCAAGAGAGTTTCGCTCGCATTATTTCCTATGGGCGCTCAGGGGACGGGCCTTCCTTCTTCAGAGTGTGGACGAAAAAGGGACTTTACATGGAATTCGGGGGGACTGCGGATTCTCGCATTGAAGCTCCCGGAACCTCGAGTGTTCTCCTCTGGCGGGTAAACCGCATTGTAGACCGCTCTGGGAATTACATGACTTTTCGATATATCGAAGATCGAGCCACAGGAGAATCCGTTCCCTACCGGATCGACTATTCCGGGAACACGATTCGCAGGACCACTCCTTATGCTTCTGTGCTTTTCAGCTATGCCTTTAGAAGTGATCCAAGCACTCACTGGATCTCGGGACGAAGGATTCTCATACGCAGAAGGCTCACTCAGATCCGATCCTTGTTTGGGAATACTTTGGTTCGCTCCTACTCCATGGGTTATGGAACACGTGGTCCCAACAAGGAAACCAGGCTTATCTCACTCACCGAGGGAGGGAGCCGCGGGAAGCATCTCGAGCCCATTCGGTTTACTTGGGGAAGCTATGGGGTTGAAAACTTCGCCAGGGCAAGGCGCGTTTTAAACACCTTTGGTCGGAGAGCAGGAGGCTGGAGTGTCTCAGAACATCCGCGAACCTTGGCCGATGTCAATGGAGATGGGAAGGCAGATATTGTCGGGTTTGCAAGTCATGGAGTTCAAGTTGCCCTTGCAACGGGGACAGGCTTTACAGCCCCACGAACTTGGGTCAGGGGTTTTGGATACAACCAAGGATGGAGATCCAAATACCACATTCGCAGCCTTGCGGATGTCAATGGAGACGGAAAGGCGGACATCGTTGGCTTTGCGAGCAACGGGGTGCAAGTGTCCTTTTCTACAGGCTCTTCTTTTACTCCTCCTCGTTTGGCTGTGCGTTATTTTGGATATTCGGCCGGTTCTTGGAGAAACAAAGAAAACCCGCGGCTCCTTGCGGACGTCAATGCGGATGGCCGAGCGGATATCGTTGGTTTTGCTGGGCATGGGGTGGTGGTTTCCCTCTCTGTAGGGACGGGATTTACTGCTCCCAGGACATGGGTGCGAAGTTTCGGGTATTCGGCCGGAGGTTGGAGAACAGCCTACCATCCCCGGATGATGGCCGATGTCAACGGTGATGGGAGGGCTGATGTTATCGGTTTCAGCAGCAGCGGAGTTTTGGTCAGCCTGTCAACAGGGGCATCCTTTAGCCCTCCTAGGCTTTGGGTTAGAGGCTTTGGGTACAGCGCGGGAGGTTGGAGAACCGCTTACCACCCACGAATGATGGCCGATGTCAATGGTGATGGACTCGCCGATGTCGTTGGGTTTGGAAGCAGAGAAGTCCAAGTAGCTTTGTCCACGGGGACAGGGTTTACGGCCCCACGCAAGTGGATTGGCGGCTATGGCTCTTCTAGTGGTTGGCAAATCCAAAAACACCCTCGCTATGTCCTGGATATGAACGGAGATGGACGTGCAGATATCCTTGGATTCTCCAGCACCGGTCCAACGGTGGCACTTTCTACGGGACAAAACTTTGCTCCAGCCCGACTTTGGTACCGGGGCTATGGTAATCGGATCGGTGGATGGGATGATCGTTTGCACATCCGGACCTTGGGGGATACCGATGGGGATGGGCTTCCTGACCTGGTTGCTTTCGGGGATTGGGGAACGGACCTAGCACAATCCAACCTGGGGGACAATGATCAACGGATCACGTTAATCAATAACAATGGGAGAAAAACCTACATCTCCTATCGCCCGATTACCAACGCGGCAGTCTATGGAAAAGGAACCCATGCGCAATATCCAGACCTGGATTTCCAAGCACCAATCTTCGTCGTTTACCAAACGCAAGAGAGTACGGGGGTTCATCAAAATGACCTGGATCTAAAACGGTACCGCTTTGAGGAAGGGGTGCTGAATCTCTCTGGAAAGGGGTTTCGAGGTTTTCGTCGCATTATCGTGAATGACTACACCGCGGGCATCCGCAGAATCTCCCATTTTGAATTGGATGACCGATTTGCTGGAGCAAAACTCCGAAAGGTCGAACAAAGACAAATCGCTAATAATCGCCTGATTTCTGCGACATGGAATAGCCTTCAGTTCATCAGCTCTTTTTATGGAAGAGTCCATAGAGCCTATGTCTCGTCCAGCCTAACCAGGAATTATGAACTCAATGGAGCCTTAGTTTCCTCTACTTCCAGCTCCTTCTCCTATGACGCTTATGGAAACCTGACTCAGGCAAGGTATCGGTACCAAGGAGGACACCAAAAGGTAGAGACTTATACCTATGCCAATAATGTGGGGGCCTGGATCCTAGGAAGACTCACAAGCAAAACGGTCACAAGGACGCGCTTTGGTAAAACGCCGATCACAAGAAGAGAGACCTATCGCTTTGACTCTTCACTGGTTCATTTGATTCAGACTACGATCGAACCGACTTCTTCTGCGGCCTTTCGGAAAACCGTCACCTACGGATACGATGCCTTCGGGAACGTTGTCATCCAAAGTACAAGGGCCTGGAATGGACGCTACACGGAAACGAGAACAGTTCGGCAATACTATGATAGTCAAGGCCGTTTTGTCTCCACCGAGTACAACCCTCTCGGGCAAAAGCAAACCTATTTCCGGGAACCCTTGCTTGGTTTGGTAACAGCTACAGTCAGTCCAAACGGCGTCCCGACCTATTCCTCTTATGACGGTTTCGGGAGGAAGACTTCGACCTATACTCCCGGTTCAGGGAGGACGACTTGGACCTATGGCCGGTACCGATGGGGCTATTTCGCCTACATTGTCACCATACGCAAGGACAATGCCCCGGAGCGCTTCCTCTACTATGACATTTTAGATAGGGAACGGTTGCAAACAGTCCGAACCTTTAATGGCCGATTCAGCTCCAGGGTCACGGAGTACGATCGTCTGGGGCGTGTTTCAAGAGTTTCTGAGCCTTATCAGCAGTACTTTTGGTGGGGCAATATCCGCAAGCTCTGGACAACAAGGCGTTACGACCTCCTCGGTCGAGTGGTTTCTGTCACGCTTCCGGACAATTCTACATCTAGGACTTATTACTCTGGAATGACCATTACAAAGGTCGATGCCAAAGGGAACAGGCAGACAGAAGTTCAAGACACATTTGGGAAGATTCTGCGCTCCATTGATGCCTACGGAAGTGTCACGACCTACAGTTACGACAGTCATGACAATTTGATCTCTGTTAGGGATCCAAATGGGCACGTTACAACCATGGCCTATGACGTTCTCGATCGCAAAGTGCGGATTACAGATCCCGACATGGGGACAAGCTACTACTGGTTTAATGGTTTCTCCGAGCAAATTGCCGAACGAAACGCAAACGGAATGGTTACCACCTATCGCTATGACCTTCTGGGGAGAAGGACCCAGAGGCATGAACGGGAAGGGTGGACTTATTGGACCTATGACATCGGCTTGGCCGCCAAAGGGAAACTCTATCGAGTCGTGGGACCCGGAGGTTTTTCCGAAACCAACACTTATGACAAATATGGCCGCTTGGTCTCTACTCTCTATGCGGGAGGTGGACGTGCTTTCCGGATGTCCAATGTTTATGACGCTTCAGGCCGTGTCGTTCAGATCCATTATCCAAGTGGGTTCCGCGTAAAAAATATTTACAACCGCTATGGTTATTTGGCGGAAGTTCGAGACGTCAGGACCAATGCCCTCTTTTGGAAACTCAACTCCAAAAATGCAAGGGGACAGGTCATTAGCGAAAGCTTTGGAAACGGAAAAACAACTACATATTCCTACAATCCTGGTAGCGGTAGAGTTTCCCGAATCCTTACCAATGGGGTCCTGGATCAACGTTATGGATTTGATGCCCTAGGGAACCTGGCATGGCGAAGTGATGCCTTTTTGAAGACATCGGAAACCTTCGGTTATGACCGGCTCAATCGCTTAGTCAACTCCACAGTCCGTGGGTTTTCCCCTGTCCGGATTGCTTATGATCGGACAGGAAACATTGTTTCGAAAAGTGATGTGGGTTCTTACCGATATTCCGGACGGCACCCTCACGGCGTCACACAGGTGATTGGATATTCAAACAAGCCCAATCGCACACTTCTTTACGATGCCTCAGGCAATGTTCTTCGGGACGGGGCATCCAACCTCAGCTACACGTCCTATAATAAAGTAAGGACGATTACTGGGAATCACATAAAGCTTTCCTTTGCCTATGGTCCCGGACGGGACCGGAGGGTTCAAAAAGGGTATCTGAATGGTCGATGGAAAGCTTCCCGCTATTACGCTGGACCTCTCTATGAGCTCCAAGTAGTAGGGAACCGGCTCACCCACTTCAACTATATCCTTGCCGGAGGACGCATCATCGCAGCTCATAAAACGGGCTTTGGTGCTGACACTCAATACTTCCACCGCGATCACCTAGGCTCTGTTCAAGCAATCACTAATCGCACAGGGCGCGTCCTCCAAGTAGCAAGTTATGATCCTTGGGGTCGTCGGCGATATGGGAGGAATTGGGCCCCGGGGAACAGAATTTCCTCCATTTACCATCGGGGATACACGGGGCACGAGCACCTAGAGGTAGGGGAACTCATCCATATGAATGGAAGAGTCTACGATCCGATCCTGGGGCGGATGCTCTCGGCAGACCCTTTGGTCAAAGGCCGGCTCGCAGGTCAAAACCTCAACCGTTACAACTATGTAGGAAATAACCCTCTTTCTTCACTTGACCCCTCTGGCTTCTTTTTAGGAAAACTCTTCAAGAAAATTGGAAAGTTTTTTAAGAAGATTTGGAAACCCCTTGTTGCGATTGCCATCGGAGTGATTACCGGAGGAGCGGCCCTGGGACTTCTGGGGCTCTCGAGCCTCACCTTAGGCGGGGCAATTGTTTCGGGGATCGCTGCAGGATTTGCCAGCTCGGCAACACTGACACTTCTCAATGGAGGGAGTCTTGGCGATGCTCTCAAGGCAGGTTTACGAGGAGCCGTAATCGGGGGCATCACAGGGGGTATCATGTGGGGCATAAAAACCGGCCTCCGAATGGCTCTCGATCGCTTTATCCCCAAGGATGCTAAGCTCTATTATGCAGAACACATTGGGGATAATGTCTACAAAATCACCGAAGTGGATGCCATCAAGGGACCCCGGTTATTTGTGAATGGGATCCTTAACGGAAATGCCGGAGACCCTACCATTGCAATAAAAAACGGATTTGAACTCTATGGGGACAGCTTCACATTGCTCCACAATCCGTCAAACGGTTTCTTCATGGACATGCTCGAGTCCTTCTCCGGAAAGGTCCTTGGTCCCTCTGGTGAAGCAACGCAACTTGCGCAATGGTTAAAAAATGCTCCTGGTCTCAAAGAAATCATCGCCCATTCCCAGGGCGGTATCATTACAACAAATGCTTTGGGAATTCTTGCCCGCGAAGGGGTGAGCTTATCCGGGGTCCAAGTCACCTTTGTTGGGGCCGCTGTCCACCAAGGCGCCGCTCTTGGTGCTGTAAAGGCAGTAAATGCGAGCTTTGGAGGGTTTTATGTGAATCCCACAGACGCCGTTCCCAACCTGGCTGGTCTCAACGGGAACCCCATCACAATGATCCGATCCCTCTTCTCGCTCGGAAAACTGACAGGCTCCGGCTTCTCTAGCCCCCACAGCTCCACAAGCTACTCCATCTTCTTCGGTGGTCCTCATCTCGGAGGCGCATCCTTCTGCGGAATCGGATTCGGCTCCTGCCCATAAGGGGACACCCTTTTTTGGGGGAAGGGCTGTGCCACTGCTAGCATTGCAGCCCTTCTCCCCCTACTCTTTGGCCGATGCGGACTCTCATTTTAGCCGCGGACCAAAGCCCAGCCCAAATCGCACGGGCTTCTGGGTCCAACTTCTTAATCTCCTTTTTCTTCCTTTCTCCCGGAAGAAGGAGAGGACTTTTAGCCTTGTATGCCTTTTGCCGGGTTGTGGATGACGCTGTGGATCTAAGCGCAACAGAAGGAAAGGACATAGCGGAGAAGCACCTGGCATTTTGGGAAGAAGAGTTGGATCGTGTTTTTTTAGGAAGGCCAAAAACCCCCCTAGGTTTTGCCTTGCATCGAGCAGGTTTAAGGTTTGGCTTGGACCCGGAGCCCTTACGGGAACTCTGCCTTGGTGTTCGAATGGATCTGGCCCCCAAGCCATTTGCTGATTTTGAAGCCCTCAAAGTTTATATGCATCGGGTGGCCTCTACGGTTGGGATTGCGTGCCTTCCCATTTTTGGTGCTGACCCTCTTGTCGCCAAACCCTACGCGGAGGCTTTGGGCTTGGCTCTTCAATATACCAATATTCTCCGAGACATTCGGGAGGATATTAAGGAGGGGCGTTGTTATCTCCCCATGGATCGGATGGGTTTTTTTGGGCTTTCACCGGAGGAGCTCCGGGAACCCGTTTCTGAAGAGTTGCTTTGCGAAGGGTCTGCTCTGGATATGTTTTTAATTGAAGAGTTTCAAAGGGCACGTGGGTTGTATCGGAAGGCAGAACAAGCTCTCCCCTCCAGCCAGAAAAAAAATCTTAGGCCAGCTAGAATCATGGGAAAAATATATGAAGCTCTTCTAGACAGTGTCGAGAAGAAGGGTCTTCGAACACTTGTGGAACCGAAGGTCCGTGTCCCAAAGTGGAAGAAGCTTTGGTTAGCGCTCTCAACTCTGAAATAAGCATGGGCAACAGGCCATCTGTCCTCGTTATCGGGGGAGGAATCGCAGGCCTATCGTCTGCAATTGCCCATAATGAAGCGGGATTTCGAGTCAGCATTGCCGAAAAACGCCAGAAGCTTGGTGGGCGCGTTTGGTCGGATGAGGATGGAATAGATAATGGCCCCCATGTCATCCTCGGTTGCTACAAAAACTTCCGCAGACTCCTCCGCGCTTTCGGAACTGAACACCTCTTTAAAAAACAGGACACCCTTAATTTGACCTGGATGTTCCCCGGCGGCAAGCTGCTCAGGTTGGAGCCTCCACGCCTTCCAGCTCCCATCCACCTTCTTGTAGGACTTCTCAAGCTCGATCTCCCCATCAAAAAACGGCTTGGCCTTCTTAAAGGAAGCGTTGCCCTTCGGCGACAACTACCCCCTACTGGAACCACGCTGCAGCGCTGGTTCGAAATCCAAAAGGTGAATAGGGACACCCAATCATTGTTCTTCGAACCCCTCTGTCGTGCGGTCATGAATGTAGAAGCGGGCAAAGCCGATGCTCGCTTGTTTCTTGGCACTCTTAGGGTGGCCTTTGGCTCCTCCCGGAGAGAGGGGGCTATTTGGTGTCCAACAGTTCCTTGGTCCGAAATTATTCATCAAGGAGCAGAGACATACATTCACAAGAACCATATTGAATGGATTCATTCCGGGGTCACAGAAATCATTCCCGCAGGAGATGGGGGCCTAGAGGCTGTTTCCTTTAGGCATGGAAAGAAAAAAACAGGTTTTGACCGGATCGTCCTCGCCGTTCCTTGGTTGGAAGCTGCCCGCCTTAGCCCTTTCGCTTCCTTTGCAAAAAAAGCCATAAAGATTGAAGCATCCCCGATTGTGAGCGTTTCCTTTCCACCACCAAGGCTCCCCCTCCCCTTTCATGATCTACTCATTGCCCTCCAAGGCGGGGAACCTTTTCATTTTATTTGTAGACAACCTGGCCCAAAAAGCTGGCTCACCCTTCTGGCCGGAGCAGCAACAAATCCACACCTTCGGACAAAGAATGATTGGGTCCTCGCAGGCTCAAAATGCCTTCAATCTTTTTTGGGAAAGGCTCTTCCTCTTCCTGACAACCATAAGGATCTCGCAGAAATCCGGCGCGAATCTAAAGCCACCATTGCTGCCACCCCAGAAACAGCCGACTTCCGTCCCCCTCCAGGCCCAACAAACATCAAGGGCCTTTGGATTGCAGGTGACTGGACCGCAACGGGATTTCCTTCTACTCTCGAAGGCGCCGCAAAAAGCGGCTTTTTATGTCCAAACTTATAACCTCACACCCCAAACAACCTCCTACAGGCCCGGACGCCATGGTAGGTCTTTCGCCCTGCCTTCTCTGCGGCCATCGCCATACTGCCAGCCTTGCCGGCCACACGGAAAAACAAGCGCCCAAAGCCCTCCACAACCTCAAGCCAGCTCTCCGTATCCAGCTCCAATCTCTCTAAGAGGGGGGGCACAGAATCTGGCACCCAGCCGCGCTTCCCTCGACGCATGCGCCTACCAGCCGCCTCCACCATCGCCAAATATTCCGTAACCTCAAAGCCAACAAAAGGAGAGCCCTTCTCGTCCAAACCTGCCAACCACTGTGATTCCCGTAACTTCTTTCGTTCGCTCTTCAGTAACGCCCTCTGACGCTTGCTCAGACTTTCTCCCTTACGCCTCTTCCTTTCATACGCTCTTACACGTAACCGAGCCTTCTCCCCCATCAATCGCTCAAAAGCACTCGTATACTCCGATTCATCCAGCGACTTTGCCATCCCCGCACGCACAGGATTTAAATCGATATATTGCATACAGACCGCCACCACAGGAACATCCTCCAGCCGCGTGCACTTGAAGCGGCCATCAAAAAAACGACCCTTACAGCCATCCTCTCGGTTCGCAATCGTCGCAATATACTGATTCTGCAACTGCATAAAAAAGCTGATGCTGGACAGCTGCTCGCGAGCCCGGGCCAATAGCCCCACATCCTTCATCAGCTCTTTCAACTCCTCCTTCGAGGGACGGGCAGGCTCCCCATTCGCCTTCCGACGTTTCGGAAAAAGCTTCCACCAGCGCCTGGCCACCTCCTTCTTGGACCAACTCGCAACCCAATCGGGACGATTCCGCAGCGCAAGGTGGTAATGGTTACAAAGGATTGCGTAGGAATACACTTGAACCCCAAAAATCCCGGCGAGGTGTTTCAGTCGATCACGAATCCAAGCTTTCCTATGGTCAAAATTGCGCTTCGAATACTTGTCATAACCACAGAGAAAGGCCTGACGAACACAACGAACAATGATGTGATAGAACCCAGGTTGGCTCTCATCGATAATCTCCTTCCTCGGCCTGGTCATGCTCCCCCCTCTTAGTAAAGGCATAAAACCGGACGCATTCTCCCAAAGCTGTTTCAGGATCCCCTAAAAAGGCCTCCGGCAAGAACACAGACGCTCCGCGCCAAAAATTGGCTGTAGAATTTCAAAAAATTCTGACAGGAAAACATGGATGTCCCCCTTCTCTCGAATAGAGTCCAAGAATGGATCAGAAGAGGGTATTGCTCGAGACGATTTCGTTTCTGGAATCCCGGCAGGGACAAAGGCTTTCCTGCGCTTCTCGGGAAGAGATTCGAACCATTATGCTCAGGTTTTTTAGAGCCATTTTTCATCAACTCGGAAAAAGGCCTCAAGACCTGGATGGAGAAGATATGAGGACCCTACTCTCAGAACTTCTCCCCATGCATTTTTCCGAAAGAGATCCCTTGGGAAAGTACAGCATCGAAATTTTTTCGAATTATCTCGATTTCCTAGAAGAGCAGCATGTAGTTCCCTCCCTTTTCGAACTAAGAAACCAGCTTGCCTTGGGAGGAGGAGAGTTTGAAAAACGCATCCGAGAAGGAAAAGGTACGGGAGATGGGCAACCCCTTGGGAACCAAAAAGAGCCCGTTCGCCATCGAGGGAAAAAGGTGGGACGCAATGATCCCTGCCCTTGTGGAAGTGGAAAGAAATTCAAAAAATGTTGCATGCACTTGGGGGAAGATTGAGTTCACCCATATTACTGGAAGTAAAAAATTACCCCGGAGTAAGGAGTGTTTTGGGCACAGGGAAATTTGTGATCAAAAAAAGTACCGCAACCTTCGTGGAAGGCCCTTCAGGTTCAGGCAAAACACGCCTTTTCCGGAGGATCACAGATTTAGATCCTGAACCCATGGGGGATATCCACTTCGAGGGGCAAAATGTTCAGACCTATCCCCTCCCACATTTACGAAGACAAATTCTTTTCATCCCCCAAGAACCCCCCCGATTTCAAGGTACAACGATGGAAGTTCTCAATACCCTGCTAAGTGATAGAGAAGGAAGAATTGAGGAAGCCCAAAAAAAGAAACTTTTAGAGCGATTGGATCTCATGGACACACTTAAACAACCCACTTCTCAACTCTCAGGGGGAGAATGGAAAAGGCTTATCCTAGTTGCCGCACTCTGCAAAAATCCCAAAATCCTCCTATTAGACGAACCCTTTGCTGGCCTGGATGAGACAAGGATAAAAGATGCAGCCAGCGCGATCCAAAACAGGATAACCCTTGGCCTAACAACACTTTGGACCTCCCACCAAAAAACTATTGGACCACTCCGTCCCGACCAAACCATTCACATCTTCAAAACATGATTTTGGAATCCCTCGAAAACATTGGGATCCAAACATCTGCTCGCCCAAGCCCGATCCCCCTCTCTTGGGTGGATCTGCTCCTCATTGCAGCCTGCCTCCTTGTGAATGTTGCCCTTTCCATCCGCTTTAGGATGGGGATTGGAAAACAGCTTCTAATCGCCGGAACAAGAACGGTCATCCAACTTTTCGCCATCGGTTTCATACTCGACAAGGTATTCACCATCAATCGGCCCCTTTTGGTCTTCCTTGTACTCGTCATGATGGCCCTTCTTGCTGGTTGGACGATTAGCCGAAGAACAAAGAGAACTTTTCCCGGAATCCTCACTACTTCTATCCTCTCCATTACCTTTCCCGCCTTTCTCATGACTGGCTACGCAGTCTTTGTAGTCGTTCACCCCCCCAACTGGGCAGACCCAAGATATTTGATCCCGCTCATGGGAATGGTCCTTGGTAACAGCTTAACTGCCATCAGCTTAGCCATGGACCGCTTCACCAATGCAATGGTTGAAAATCGATCCCAGATTGAACTTCTCCTTTCCTTTGGATTTGATCGATATAGGGCTACCGAAGCCCCTCTACGTGATGCCATACGAACAGGAATGACCCCCATGATTAACGCAATGCTCGTGGTCGGTTTAGTCAGTCTTCCCGGAATGATGACTGGCCAAATCCTTGGAGGGAACAGTCCTGGGACCGCAGTCCGCTACCAGATTCTCGTGATGTTCTTGCTTGCAGGGAGTACCGCATTGGGAAGCGCCCTAGCGGTTCTCCTTCTTCGCCGAAGGCTTTTGGACTCTCGAGACCGCCTCTACCCTTCGATCCGAAGACGACGTTAACCAAAGAAAGGGTGTCCCCTTTGGGGGAATTTGGGTTTTGGAGGCCTTGGGACCGATGAATGGGCGATGGATGATTCGCGGACGCATCAGGGCTTCGGTGGTATGTGGAACAAAAATGCCTGGGTTTGTGCCTTTGTTTTTTTGATTACCTTTGTTTTTTGGGCACCATCTTCTCGCAATGGTTTTACCTATGACGACCGTCCTGCCGCCATGGGAAAACATGAGAACGGTATCAACCATTCGGTCCAGGAGGAGAAGTCACTGGGGCATTACTTCTCCACCAACTACTGGGATTCTTTTAGCACAAAGAGCACGCTCTTCCGTCCAATCACAGTTCTCTCATACGCCTTCCGACATCGATTTTTTGGCGATAATCCTCTCCCAGCTCACTTATTAAATATCCTCCTTGCCTCCTTCGGAGCCATCCTTGTTTTCCTTCTCTTAAAGCTCTTAAACCTTGGAAATGCAGCCTCTGCTGTGGGAGCCATTGTCTTTTCAACCCATGCACTCCACAGTGAAGTCATTGCAAATGTTGTTGGGCGAGCCGAGCTTCTGGGCTTTACCTTCGGCCTCTCCGCTTGCCTCATAATCATTCATGCACGCAAGACTTCCGGCATCAAAGCGGGACTCTTGCGCCTTTGCAGTTCAGCCCTCTTTTTCCTTGCCTTCTGCTCAAAAGAGAATGCCCTCAATTGGCTCCCCTTCCTCCCCCTCTTGGGCTTCTGCTTCCACCAGAAAGCAAAGACAGAACAAAGCCTTGGTCACCGCATCCCTCAATCTTCGGGTTGGAGAACCTTAGTTTCTCCCCTCCATGATCCCCGCTTCTTTTTTGACAGCCTCGCCGCCATCCTCCCAGCCATCATCTTCTTTTACCTCCGGGGAAGAATGATTTCTCAACTTCCCAGCGGCCCAGATTTAACCATCAATTGGACAGCCAACCCCCTTTACTTTGTTTCCACCAGCTCGCGAATCCTAACGGCCCTCCTCTTCCAAGGCTGGGGCCTCTTGCAAACCATCGCCCCCTTCTGGCTCTCAGCAGATTACGGTCCCCACATTTCTCCCCTGGTCCCAGAACTAAGCAGCCCCACAGGAATTGCCGCCCTCCTTGTAGGGTTCCTTCTGTTTTTGCTGATTTGTCTGGGGATCAGCCAATGGCGCCGCAGGCCTGTTGTCTTTCTTTCAGTAGGAACTTTCTTTGGCTTCTCATTCCTGACCTCCAATCTTGCCTTCCCCATCGGAACCATCTATGGCGAACGCCTCATGTTTGCCCCAAGCCTTGGATGGGCGATTTTCCTCGGTTTCATTGGATCCAGGATTCGTTCCAATACCAGAACAACCTTCGTCCTCATGCTGGGCCTCTGGCTTGGAGCATCTGGAATCACCGCAATAAAACGGCAAAAAATCTGGAAGGACAATCAATCCCTGTTTCTCCATGAGGCAGCAGCGCATCCCGAATCCATCAAGATGCAACTCTGTGCCGGCCAAGAATGGCTCCTCCGCAATGACTTCGAAAAGGCCTTCATATTTTTCAGGGATGGGGTGGCCCTTGACCCTCGGAACCCCTCCGCATGGAACTTACTAGGGGTGTCCCTTTTGAACCTCGGGCGAGGGGCGGAGGCAGAAAAAGCTTTTCTGAGAGCACTTAAGGGAAGAAAGCGGGATCTTCTGCTGCATCGCTCTGCGATCTTGAAGAATTTGAGAATGATTCGAGAGAAAAAGCGACAGAAGAGTGGAAGGAATGCAAAAGCTCCCCGCTAAGAGGCCCTCTTCTCCATGAAGCCAAATCGGTCTTAGGGAAAGAGTCCCAACTGGGAAAGGTTGGGAATCCGGTAGAAAAAGAAACTTCAAGTTTCGCCCTCTCTGTCTAGGAGATACATGGCCTATCCTAGGGAACGGGCTTATGCTTATCCCTTAAAATCAACGTGAGGCCACCATGAGCGAAGCAACATTCTCCTGTCCTTCTTGTGAAAAAAAGTTCAAGAGGGGGAATCTCCCGGAAGGGAAGAAGGTCAAATGCCCGGGCTGTGGTGAAGTCTTTGCCATTCCCCCGGCAACCATCCCCACAGATGAACACCTAGAAGAAGACCGATCCCCAAGAGGGGCATCCAGGTCCAGTTCCATCCGCTCATCATCGGCCTCTTCAAGGGCTTCACGGGGCAGCAAGAGAAACCGTTCAACCTCAAAAACCCAAAAACACCGAACAAAGCCAGAGGACCAAAAAAAATCCATTATTCCAATCGCCATTGGGGCTTTAGTGGTGCTAGGAATCGCTCTTTTTTTCCTCTTGAAGGGAGGGGATAAACATGCTCTCCCTAACAAGGGGGATCAAAAGACCGCCCAAGGTGGGAATCAAGGGACCTCACCCCAAAAAGCCCCACAAACGAATGAGGATCTCCTCAAAGACCTTCTCGCAAGAAGTACCGAGGGTAACACTTCCGACCGCATCGAGGCTCTGCGCCAAGCAATCGCACTTGTCTCCCAAGTTGCCTTAAAAAGCCCACCCAGCCTTGAAGACCTGAACCGAAAAATTCTCGCATTGGCTCCGGATGACAAGAATGCCCACAAAGCCTTAGGAGAAATTCAATACCTCGGTGATTACAAAAAATACAAAGGTAAATGGCTCTCTAAGGAAAAATATGCTTCAGTCCAAAAAGAGTGGAGAAAGCTCCGCGAGGAAGAAGCAAAGCGCAAGGCGGAAGCGGCAGAACGATTAAAATGGACCAAGGACGCATTCGCCAAAAAGGCGGCGAAAACCCGCGACTACTTTAAAAAAGATGTCGCCAAAGTCCCCGGACTCAAGCTCCGGTTTTTCTTCGACACGCCACAAGTCCCTAAGCCCTATTTCCTGATGGTCGAAGACAGGACTTCTCCGGACCCCACTCAAACCGCGGAGATTTTAGGCCCAGGCCTCGCTGCCCTCCGCAAAGCCTTTGCCCAAGGTTATCCCAAGGGGACTTTCCCCAATTGGGATGACACGGAGTTTGTAGTCCCAGTCATGGTGTTTGCTAACGAAAAGAGTTATGAAAATTATCGGAAAAATGGGCATGGATTTTTCCCTGGGACAGGACTGGCAGCAGCTTTTTATACATCGCGATCTGAAATCCCCGAAGCCTTTAGGGGAGTCCTTTATGTTTGGCAAGGTGCGAAAGAATCCCAGTTCTTCCATGAAGTCTTCCATGAAGCCACCCACCAGTTAATGCACAACGCTTGCCAAGGCGAACAAATGGGTCCTACACCCTGGCTGGAAGAAGGTATTGCTGAGTACTGGGGCACCTATCGGGGTAATAAATATAAAGGTTTCACTTTTGGACATTTTCTCGAGGGTAGGTTTCCAACGATCCAGAATGCAGCAAAATCGTACTACCAAGCCTTGAAAGCTGGGAAAAAGACAGGGGCCTTTTTAACTCCAAAACAAATGCTCAATATCGACCAACAGAAATTCGTCGCCATGAAGGCAATCCTGGATGGTCGGGTCAAAGGAACACCACAGCAAAAAATGGAAGCTGGCTTAACTGTTAGCCTCATCTATGCCCAAGGATGGGCTTTCATCTATTTCTGCTACAACTTCAAGGATGGAAAATACAAAAAAGCTTTCGAAAAAATCGTCCATGACGAATTGCGCTATCAATACAGCTTTGATCATTGCGCCAAGTATTTAGGTATGAAATCCGATGAAGATTGGGCTCGGCTAAACAAGGAATACTTCCTGTTTTGCTTCCGGACCATGCGGAGATTGGCCAATCGATAATGAACTTTCCCCAAGTCACTTGCTAGCAAGCTTTTTAAGTGTCATTCCTCAGAGTGAATTTGCCGATACTTTGATTCCATTGAATTTTTTTTCCTCCCCCAATAATTGAGAACGATGACTGAACGCGTTGATCAAATCCTCTCCAATTACCAATCCGATTCTCCTGGGGTCTTGGCCAACCTTAGACGCATGCTGATGCATGGCCGTCTTGCGGGAACCGGCAAGATGGTCATCCTCCCTGTGGACCAAGGTTTTGAGCATGGTCCAGCCCGGAGCTTCGCCAAAAATAGTCAGGGTTATGATCCCTATTACCACTATCAGCTCGCAATTGATGCAGGCTGCAATGCTTATGCTGCCCCCCTGGGCTTCATTGAAGCAGGTGCGCGGGAATTTGCGGGAAAAATCCCGACGATCCTCAAGCTCAACAACTCGGATTCCCTCCTGTCCGGAGGAGACCCCTGCCCTGCCGTTACGGGCTCGGTGGCCGATGCCCTTCGACTCGGTTGCTCAGCGATTGGGTATACCATTTATCCTGGATCTGCCCACCGCAATGAGATGTATGAAAACCTTCGGATTCTGATCGAAGAAGCGAAAGAAGCCGGGCTTCCAACGGTTGTATGGTCTTACCCTCGGGGAAAAAGCCTCTCCAAGGAGGGGGAAACCGCCATTGATGTCATCGCTTATGCCGCCCAAATCGCTGCGCAACTCGGAGCCCACGTTATCAAGGTCAAACCACCAACGGCCCACATCGAACAAGATGCGGCCCGAAAGGTTTACGAGACTGAGGGCATCAAGATCGACACCCTTGCTGACAGGGTCCGCCACGTGATCCAAGCTGCATTCGATGGGCGTCGCATCGTTATTTTTTCGGGAGGAGCCGCCAAAGGAACCGATCAGGTCCTTGAAGAGATCCATGGTTTAGCCAAAGGTGGTGCTTTTGGATCAATCATGGGAAGAAACGCCTTCCAACGGCCAAAAGCCGAGGCGATCGACCTCCTTCATAAAGTTATGGATATCCACAAAGCCGGGAGCTAGCTCTCAGACATCTCTCCAAAGGATTCGTGCAAGCTCGGCGTTGCAATTCTTTGCCCAGGCTTTACAAACCTAGGCCCGAGGAACTGGCAAGGTGTCAGGATTCGGGCCTTTGCCACAAGGGCCGTTAGCTCAGTCGGCTAGAGCGCTACCTTCACACGGTAGAAGTCACTGGTTCAAGTCCAGTACGGCCCACCAACCTCCTTCCCCACCCCAAGATCCCTTGACACCCCCCTACAACAGCAAAGGGAACTCAGACGGATGTAGCCGTAACATCCCCTCAACAAAAGATTTAAAATTGGTTTACCAAATCACCTGAAGGCTTAGCTTTGCTCCGATCCCCCTTACCAAAGTGCAAGAGATCCCTTGGGATCCTTCTAACAGGAGATTGCCAACGGAGGCCATCACCTGGCCAGTGCAACACACCTCTCTTTAAATGAAGTAACGTCGCGGACAATGCAGATTAGACACTAAGGTCCCGTCTCTGGTTTACTAAAAGAATGAGCAGAATCGCTTTTGGGGAGTTCCTGAGCTTGGGCGCCTTAGTCGTAATCAACCCTTCCTTGCAAATAAGAGGAATTAAGCAATCCCCCCACAACAGGGCAGCCATCAGAGTCGTGGACAGCAAAGGAAAGGGTGTCCCCGGAGCCCGGGTCTTGTTTGTGGGAAAGAGGAGCCCTTTTGAGTTTTTTCCGGATTGGGGGAAGCAAATGGAAATGCGAACGGACAAGCGGGGGATTGCTCGGGCAGAATTAACATCCACCCTGGGCTGGATGGTATGGGCCTGCTTGGACCGGGGAAGAAAGCGCTTCGCTTCTAAAGCCATTCTCATTGAACCAGGAGGAAAAGCGCAGCTGAGGCTAAGACGTTTTCCAGTCCCATTTGTTAGGCTGGTAGGATTGGAAGCCTGGCGCAAGATTTATGGAGATCAACTTCGGATTGAATGGTCAAGCTTGCCCTACTACCTTCCAGATGGGATCCGAGCACACTTCTCGAGAGACATCCCTAAGGGGCCAGACCCCATCCTTAAGATCCCCCCATTACCTTGGGACACCTACTACCCCCTCCTGATTCACAAAAAAGAGGGCACCCTGGGGTTCATGTATCTGGGACCTTCTTTTTCAAATGCTCCCACCTCCCAAAGTCTCTATGAACGGGATTATCCACTAAAGCGGTTTCCCCTTGGGACACCCATTTCGATTCAGGGAAAGGCTGTTGATCCAAGAGGGACACCCATCCCAGGAGCCAGAGTCATTCTTCTTAGCACCAATGGGGCCATCCCCCATCGCGAAGTCCAAACAGACAACAAGGGCTTGTTTCATTTTTACTTGGCCAAGCCGGAGCCCCATGTGGGGACATATTCCTTCATGATCCTCCATCCCCATTTCCAACCCTTCATCACAAGCAGCAGTGCCCTCCTCAAAGGCCAGCAGAAAAAAACAAATACAACCAAAGAAAAAAGGCTCCAACTGGTCAATCCAGCCAAGGTTTTCAGCTTGAAATGGGGAAAGAATGGAACAGGGCAAATCAAGGGTGCCGGCGGCGGAACCCTCTACATCTCGTCTCTATGGGGAGACCCCACACGTGGAAAATCTGTCACTGCATGGCTCCCCTTTCATCTGGATCCAGAAGGATCTTTCGGCTTCCCAACGAGCCAAGTCAGCCTCCAATCAACCCTCCTCATGCATCCCAAATATGGGGCCATCCTTCTCCCTCCCCCAAGCTTGTCCCAACTCCGCAAAGGTTGGAAGATCGATCTCACAGATCAGCGCAGGGTCAGCATTGATTGTATAAGGGGTGATGGAAACCATGTCGGAAGAGCTCGCATAGCCATCCTCCTCCGAAGGAGAGGGAGGTCAACCTTCCCCCTCTTTTTTAGCACCCCGCCCAAAGGTCCACTCACTCTCAAACTATTCCCTGGAACTTATGCCCTCTTCGCTCACCGAAAACATCAAGGGTTTGCCAAGTTGAGCATCGAAATAGAAAAAGGCCCATTGACCAGGATGATTCATCTCAACCTTAAGGAGGGGATTACAATCCGCGGTTCTCTGAACACTCCAACGGGGACACCCATCTCTCAGGGCATGATCCATCCCATGTCAATCTATGGAAGACATGGATCCTGGACCGAAGGAGGAGTTCTCTCTCTTCTTATCCAAAAGGCCTATTCCGATTCCCAAGGGGGATTTTCTCTTGAAATCCCGGCGGACTGCCCCTCCCTTTCCCTTGAAGCCAACGTCTTTTTTAAGCAAACCATTTACAGTGGATCTTCGCTTTGGAAGGGTCCAGGATCCCCCCCTCCCAAAATATTGATCACTCTCCCCAAGAAATAGGCCCCCGGCATGGAAATCCCCGGTTAGGTTAGAATCAAGGATCCTCCCGCTACAACAAGCACTCCAATCGTAACGGGCCAAAGGTAGCGCCCAATCTTCCCCGGGACAAAAAACTGAGCAAGAAGGCATTTGACGAATGTATTGGAAGCAGCAGCAATGGTAATTCCTTGAACAGCCACGATCGGACTCAGATCCTTGGTAGACAGCTGAGCAAGGGAAAGAGTAATTGCATCCACATCAGCAAGTCCAGAGAAACCGGCAAGCCAATAAATGCCCGAGTTTCCAAAACGGTGCCGAAGAACTTCGGCCAAAAGGAGGATAAGCCCAAGGAAAAGCCCAAAAATCAAGGCGGGAAAAAACTCGAATGGGTTTGGGATTGCCGCCTCTGTCTCCCGAAGGGAATGAGAGTCGGTTTCTACATGTCCATCTTTCTTGGGGAGCAAGAGAAGCAAAACAGCAAAAAAATCCAAAAAGCTCATTCCCAGAAACGGTTTCCATATCCTCTGGAGAAGACTGGGATGAATGGCCAAGACTAAAACCCCCTGGCGAATAAACATGACCCCCCAGGCGATCAAAATACCGGCAGCATAGAGCTTTCGATGTTGTACCTGTCTTTTTCCTTTGCGGGCAAAATCAAGGGTTACGGCTGTCGAGGAAACAAGCCCCCCGATAAAGGCGGTAAGCAGGGTTCCCATCTTGAGGCCGGCAAGCTTAACCAAAAAATAACCGACAAAAGTTACTCCGGCAATGATGACCACCATCATCCAGATTTGGTGGGGATTAAGAGATTCATAAGGCCCCAACCCTTTGTCAGGAAGCACCGGAAGAAGCACCACTGAAATGAGGAGCATTTTCCAAGTTCCTTGAAGTTCTTTGCGCTCCAGATGACGAAGCCATCGATGAAGCTCAGGCTTGAAGCTCAAAAGACTGACAGCAACAATCGCTGATGAAACAGCCAAAAAGGTTTGTCCTCGCGTCGCCAGCGCTCCCAAGCCAAAAGTAAGAAGGGCCGAAACTAAGGTGGTAGCTCCAAAGTTCCCAGGCTCTCTACCTAAGACATAACCGACAACAACCAAACCTGAGAAACCTAAAAAGCCAAGACCCAAGACCCAACCTTGGCCTTGATCCAATAACGCGAGAACGCCTCCCAATAACCCAATCAGGGCAAAGGTCCGCATCCCTGCAACTCGCCGACCTTCGGCAACCTTTCGCTCATGCCAACCTCGCTCAATTCCCATCAAAAGGCCAATTCCCAGGGCCAGAGAAAGAGGGAGGAAAGAGTCCATGTGAGAATTTTAAACCTGTCGTCTAGGATTTGAATGGAATCACGGAAAAGTAGGAGAGCAAATTGGAAACATTTCAGATCGCAGTCATTGGAGGAGGGGGTGCAGGGACCATGGCTTACCTCCGCTCCGTCCTCAACGGAGATCGTAGTGCTTTCTTTTTAGGGAACCCAGACACAAAGAGGAAAGGTCGCGCAATCTGGGTCCAGGACGTCGACAATATCCCCGGCAGGCAGGGTATCCAGCGCCCCATCGTGAGCGCCACCAAGGAGACCCTTAAATGGCTTAAAGCCCACAAAGAAATTGGTTATCACGGAGAAACCTTTAAGGCTTCTGTCACCAAAATCGAGAGGAAGGCCGGTATCTTCATCCTCCACTTCGAGGAAAAGCGCGAAGCCTGCACCCTCCGCGCTCAACATGTCATCCTTGCAACCGGGATTATGGATCGCCAACCGGAAATCAAAGGATCTATCAAGGCTGTTCTTCCCTTCGCCAATCGAGGTGACTTTATCTACTGCGTCCGTTGTGATGGACACCGAACCCTTGGAAAAAAACTCAGCATCATCGGCTCATCCCCTTCCACCATTTCCATCGCCACAATGATGTCCGAACGTTATGGTCATGAAGGTGTCTCCATTCTAACCAATGGGCTTCAAACAGGTTTTGATTCCCAAAGCTTAGAACTCGCCAAAGCCTATGGGTGCCTGATTCATACATCCCCTATTGCCAAGATTGAAGGTAATCCTCGTGGAGAAGGTCTTACTGGGTTTCTCTTGGATGATGGAACCATAGTAGAAAGCAACTGTTGTATTGTCTCTCTGGGGATCATTCCCACAAACCAACTTCTTCTTTCTCTAGGCGGGAAGATCGACGCACAAGGAAAAGCCATCGTCGACTCCAACTACGAAACGAACATACCCAACCTTTTTGTCGTTGGTGACCTTGTCTCCGGGAAAAAAATGCAGATCTATACCGCCTGGGATGAGGCTGTCGATGCAGCCGATGAGATCAATAGGAGGATTCGCTTCTCCGCTCGAAAAAAGTTTATGTCCGACCTTGGCTAAGCCGGAATCCCTCAGATTTTTTCAGGCTCTGTTCAAGATCATCGTCACTGCCCTGGGTATCAGATCTTTCGATCCCCTAGGTTTTTCCCCAAAGAAACCAGGGACAATGAGATCTTAGACAAGAGAAAGTGAAGCGCAGCTGGGTTTCTTCCATGCTTCCCTTATCCTATCTTATTCACCTTTCTTGGCTCATCATGAGAGCTTGGAAGGCATTTTCATCGAAAACAAATCAAAGTGCAGAGGAAATATGATCGAAGCAAAACTTTTCATCAACGGGTCCTGGACTGAGGCCAAAAACGGAGAATCTTTTTTCTGCATCAACCCGGCTGATGAAAGTCAAGTTGCCACCTGTGCTTCTGCATCAACGGCAGATGTTGACGCTGCGGTATCAGCTGCGAGGAAGGCCTTCGATGAAGGCCCCTGGCCGAAGATGCAAGCAGCCAAAAGAGGAAGAATTTTGAATAAGCTCGCTTCTCTCATCCAAAGAGACGCAGACGAGCTTGCAAGGTTGGAAACACTATGCACGGGGAAAACTTGGTTTGACTCAAGAAAGATCGAAATCCCCTTTGCAGGACAGGTTTTTTCCTATTATGCCGGGCTGTCTGACAAAATCGGAGGCCGGACCCTTCCCTCCCGAGAAGATGCCTTCTTGATGACTATCAAGCAACCGATTGGCGTCATGGCTGCCATTGTTCCCTGGAACTTTCCCTTCCTTTTGAGTGCTTGGAAAATCGCCCCCGCCCTCGCCGCAGGCTGCACAATGATCATCAAACCTGCAAGCCTCACACCCCTCTCCATTCTTCATTTTGCGAAACTCTGTAAAGAGGCCGGAGTCCCTCCTGGAGTCTTCAATATTCTAACGGGTTCAGGCTCCACCGTTGGAATGGGGCTTGTGCAACATCCAGGTGTCGACAAAATTGCCTTCACAGGATCAACAGAGGTTGGTCAAATCGTGCAAGCTGAAGCGGCAAAAACCTGCAAACGTATTACATTGGAGCTTGGTGGCAAATCTCCTAACATCATTTTTGAGGATGCCGATATTAAAGCAGCTCTTCGAGGGGCCCTCACGGGGATCTTTTACAACAAAGGAGAAGTCTGCGCAGCGGGGAGCCGAGTTTTAGTTCAGCGCTCCATCTACGACAACTTTGTTGAACAACTCGGGGAAAAGGCAAGAAAACTCAAGGTCGGGGGTCCCATGGAAGAAGGAACCAGAATGGGTCCGGTGATCAGTGATTCCCAACTAAACAATGCGCTGTCCTTTATTCAATCAGCCAAAGATGAGGGGGCACGCCTGGTCGCCGGTGGAAAACGGCTCACAGAGTTTGACAAGGGCTTCTATCTGGAGCCCACTGTTTTTGCAGATGTCTCCAACGAGATGCGAATCGCAAAAGAAGAAATCTTTGGTCCAGTCCTTTCGGTCATTCCCTTCGAAGATGAAACAGAGGCATGGAATATCGCAAACGCAACACCCTACGGCCTCGCGGCAGGGATTTGGACTCAGGATATTTCAAGAGCCCTCCGAACGGTTAAGGCAATTTCAGCGGGAACCGTCTGGGTGAATGCCTATAATCTTTATGACCCAGGGCTTCCTTTTGGCGGATTCAAGCAGAGTGGTTTCGGAAGAGAGCTTGGGTTGGAAGCACTTGAGTCCTATTTAGAGACGAAAAGTATTTGGGTCCAGCTTTAGCAACGTGGTTTAACTCCCGGGTCACCTGGCAGGAGAACTTTGCAAGGTCCTTTGACCCAGAGTGATTCATGAGAAAATAAAGATTGGTATAGGAAACTTTTTTCCGGCTTTTTCCCAATCCCAAGGCGAGTTCATGAGAACAGCTGGAGTTGAACATCGTCAATGACGATAAGGAGGAAGAAGAATCAAAATGGCTTGGATACATTGGAGGCTTGCAAGGCTATCTAAGACCAGAGCCTCCGCAGTGAAAAAGGCCTAAGCCCTATGGAAATGGAAAACACAAACATCTTCTTTTTTCCATTCGCTGAACCCAAGGAAATGACCCTTGGGGATACAGCCTCCTCGATTCTCGCCCGCCGGATCCCAGACTTTCTCTGTATTTGTCTCAACAGTGGAGAAGAGGACCGGGTGGGGATGTTGGAGATTCGAGCTGCCAACGAGAAGGGTGAGCCCACGGGAGACTGGGCGCGCTTTCGCGAAGAACCTTCATGGGAAGAAGCGCTCTACCTTTTACCGGACCCGGAACACTCCATCGCAATTTCTGGGGCGATTCGTGGACTTTCTTCAGAAACTCTTTCACTTTCCTTGTCTGTTCATTTTGGAACCCACCCTGGAAAGTCTGTGGAGGTCCCCTGGAAAGTGGACTTGGGAGATCCAAGTTCCTCCTTCCTGGCGCTCGCTCAGAAGTTGGGGAAAATTTTGGGAATCAAAGTTCCCAATCGCCTTGAGGAGTCCCAGCGAACAAGTGACCCTGAAGCATTCTGGCATTTTCTTCGAGGTCTCGATGGGGCTGCAAGCCTTGATCCCAACTTCCTTGCGCCGGTGGACGCCGTTGAGAGCCTTCGGCCATTTATTCAAGCCCTCAAAATCGACCCCAGCTTTGGGCTTTCATTGAATCGACTTTTTGGGGCGATTCACGAAGCTTGGGATTCTCACATCCTTCACGACAAGGAAGCTCTCGAGCTATTCGATCAAGCCCTTGAAGCTCACCCGGAGGACAGCGAATCAATCACAGGAATTGGAGAGTTCCTTGCGTCACAAAATGAAAACAAAAGAGCCGAAGCTTGGTTACAGGCAGCCGTAGAGGTAGGAGATCCACCTCCTGCAGCCTCCCTGGAGAGTCTAGGAATCCTGCTTGCCAACCGAGGTGAAACCATTCGAGCGCGGAATCTTTGGCGTTCGGCGGCACATCTTGATGGGAACCCGGATTTCTTCGCCCACCTTGCTCGCTTAGCCTTCCTTGAAAAAAACTATGACGAAGCTTGGGACAAGGTTCTTAGAGGTCTTCGCAGAATCTATGAGCGGAGTCTCCATTCCAGCGAATGGGGCCAAGATGCACACCGGGGTGGTGTATTGTTGCGGTACCTCGGGGAACATCTTGAGGAGATCCTTGGCCGAAAGGATCCAAAACATCTTCCTCCCGAAGATGTCAAAGAAATCCTCCTAGACCTAACGAAGCAGATCCACGAACCGGAAGATCGTTTGGATCTCGGGATTTGCCTGAGCCTTTTGGGAGAGGAAGAAGAAGCCAAGCGGGCCCTCCAAGCAAGCATCCCGCACGTGGAAGATCCCGACCGGCGAGATCTTGGCTGTCAATTTTTAGGCCAACTCCTCTTTCCTAATTTTTTAGAAGAACTTAAGAAGACTTTAGAAGTACGGGAGCTGGGTGAAGAGGCCCAAGCAGCCCAAAACTTTTTGCAAACAGCGACCAAGGAAATCCCTCAGCTTTGGCCAGCCATATCTCAGCTCGGAAAACTGGCTGCCCTTCGCCAGGATTGGGAAACGGCGCTTTCATATTTCCAACGTGCAACCTTCCTTCGGCGTGACCGAAAAGAACTCTATGCACAACTCTCACTTTGTCATTTCCGCTGTGGCGAAATGGAGGAAGCTCTCAGAGCAATCCGAGAGGCTCTGGATCTCGAGCCCGAAGATGCAGGAATCCAAGCTGACTACGCTCTTCTACTTCATCGAATGGGTTTTAAAGAGGAGGCCAACGATGCCATCGAAATCGCTGAACTCCTTGATCCAGAACATCCTAGTGTGAAGCGAGTTCTCAAGATCTTTGAGAAGAATCCAGAAACCGAAGAGTAAGACGCCGAACAATCCTTTCAGGTGCCTGCCATTCGCGGGGAGCTCTGTATAGAGTCAAGGCAAGAATGTGATCATTTTTATAGGGATAGACCTCCATTTCCCTCCAACCTGGCCCACTAATCTCAAGATTGATGTCTTTTGTTTGCATAAGTAGAGATCCCCGGAAACCGCTTCGAGGCAAGGGACCCTCTTGCTTCCTCTCTCCATCCAAGGACTCCCAACGAAGTGATCTTGGAAAAAAGGCGAAGGGAATCAGAAGGCGCACCCGCTGACCTGGAGGCAAACATCGAAGGGAAACCAGAGCATCAAGAGATCCATGGGCAAGATCCCCTCTAAGAAGAAGCTCCCAATCTACCTTTTGGATCCTCCCTTTAGGGTTTTCGGAATCCTGAGGTAGGCGCAATTCCCGCCTTAAACCCAAAGAAAAAGCCCCCTGCTTGCGGGCAACGGAGTAAGGCCGCATATGAGCGACCAAGAACCGTCGAGGCCTCTCAGGAAGACCTGGTATAAAACTTTCAAGCCCCCCCCTGTCTCCCTGAACTTCGAGAGAAAACAACCCCAGGCTGGGCCTACACCCATGAACAGCCCAAGACAAACCTTTGCCACGACTCCAAGAGAGATCCATCCCCTTGCCCTTAAACTCATAACGGGGAACCCTTTTCGGGATTTTTTCAGTTGAAAGGAGTTCAAATTGGGGAAAACGTGGAATCTCCAAAAACTTTGCCATCTGACGAAGAAGAGCCAAAGAAAATAAGCCCCCTTCTTCTCCCTGAGCGCAGCCAAAGGTTTCTGATCGCAGAGATCCTAACAATGCTGTTTTCATTTCTGGGCTGGCTGACTTCGCATCCCAAATTAAGGCAATCCGATCGGCCAGGTCCTTAGCCTCTCCAAGCAGCGCAGGATCGCCACAGTTTTCAGGCAATGCAAAACCCATTTCCAGAGCAAAGTCCTGGAGAGTTTGTGGCGCCCAAGCATCCACTCTGTCACCCTCATAGATTGAAAAAAGTCTTGAAGGATCCTCATCCCGGAAAGATGTCAGCATGGCCGAACCAACCTGAGAGTCATATGACGATCCGAATCCAATCGGATATCCGCACATGGAAGGTCCGCATCCTTACAGATCGCAGACAATTCTTTTGGGGTATAGGCAGCTGCCAGCGAATCCCGAAACAACTGCTGATGTCTCTTACTCCCACCTTTAGCATAAAGAGAAACTAACTGGTCCAAGGTCGCCCGATCTTTGGGGCGAAAAAGATCCCGGATCAACAAGCGCCCTCCAGGTTTGAGCACTCGGAAGGCTTCTCTCAAAAAAGTTACGGGGTCGGATACATGATGGAAAATGGTATTGCTGAAAACCCCATCAAAAAAAGCTGCCCCAAAAGGAAGATCTTTTGCATCGACCAGCTGAAAATCGATTCTTCTCGAAAAACGGGCCTTGGCTGCTTTGAGGCGAGCGATCTTGAGCATTTCCTCCGAAAGATCAATTGCCCGTATTTGGACCTTCGGACAAAGCTCCGCAAGCCGGATCGGGATATCCCCAGGCCCCGTCCCCAAATCAAGAAGGTCCCCTTCCACCATCTGAAAGGCGATCAATGCATCAACAAAGGATGCGTTCACCTCACTATGATCCATGGCGGCATATTCCCGAGCTTCCTCAGGATCATCCATACACTCGACTTCTGGAATCCTCTCCATCTCTGAGGATTATTCACGATCTGCGGGAATCGGAAAGACGTTTTCTGAGGCTTTACTCCTCTTCTTTCTTTCCGTCGAATCACCAAAAAAAGTAGATTTAGTCGATAGGGGAAAAATCCGATAACAAGGGAAGAGCGCTCTCATGTCCAATTCCCCCCAACTCGACATCATCTACTTGCTCCAAGAAGCCCACCTACTTTGGGGAGGGGTGATGAATATCTTTCGAGAGGCCCAAGCTTTCCAAAGGCTGGGGCATAATTGTCGGATCATTTGCCCCACTGAGCTAGGGGAGTGCTACAAAGAGTTCACGGTTTCCTATACACAAGTGGATTCCCTGGAGGCCAAAAACCTCCCTCATGCCGATATCATCATTGCCACTTATTTTTCGACCATCCCAACAGCCTGGGAAGCGGCGCGCCTGGGTAAGGGTAGAGCCGTTCACTATTGCCAGGGATATGAAGGTGATTCAGCAGATCTTTTTGATTACCTTTCCTGGATTGAGAACAACTACCGAATCCCAGGGATTCAACACATCACCATCAACAACTTCCTCTCCAAGCGCTGCGAAACTCTTTTCGGTTGGCGGGCACCAGTCATCCCCTATGGAATTGGACCTGAATTCCACCAAGGCCCAGGTCCACAAACGAACTCTTCCCAGTTCAGAATCGGCTTAGTCGGCCCTTGGGAAATCGAATGGAAGGATCTCCCAACCGGCCTTAGAGGGGTACAACAAGCCAGCGCTCAAGGCCTGGACATAACCCTTGTTAGGTTAAGCCCTGTCCCCATCCCAGAAGATGAGCAAAAGGCCTGGGGAAACCTCAAAGTTGAGGCCTATGAAAGGCTTACCCCACAAGAAATGGGTGTCCTCTATCGCTCTATGGACATGTTCGTGGGATCGAGTCGGGGAGGGGGTGAGGGTTTTTTTCTCCCCGCCTTAGAAGCTATGGCCTCGGGAGTTCCTTGCCTTCTTTCGGACATCCCTTGTTTTCATAGCTACAATAAGCCTTCTGACTATGCGTGTTTTTTCCCGGCAGGTTCCTCCGAAGCCCTCGCAAAAGGGATCATCTCCCTGGGGAATCATCCCGAGCTTCGCCAGAGGCTAAGAACAAAAGGGCTTGCGACAGCCAAAAAATATTCCTTCGATTCCCATATGGCGGCACTTGAACAAAGGTTGCAAAAGGTTTTGAGCAAACCTCTTAAAATTGAAGATCTAATCTATGAGGGCTGGGAGGCAAGCAGGCAGAGCCTTGTATTGGAGCAGCAGGGAGAAATTACCCGCGCCATCGACTTCGCCAAAAATGCCTTAAAGGGACACCCTTCTTCCTTTCCCCTCTGGGAGTCTCTTGGCCGCATTCTGGGACGGGCCAACCGGTTTGAAGAGGCTTTGGAGGCACTCCAATGTGCATCCAGCCTGGTTCCCAATTCTCCCGCCACCCTAGGCGCCCTCGCCTTCTGTCAATGCCAGCTCGGTCTCTCGGATCAAGCAATCGAGTCCTACAACAAAGCCTTGGAGCTCGGATTGCCCGGTCCCCGCCCTCACTTGGACTTGGCTTTGATCCACCTGAGCAAGGGGGATAGTTCTTCTGCAATCCAAGCACTTGAAGAAGCAAAAAAAAGAATGCCTCGTCACGGCCCTCATGGGAAAGCCAGGGAACGCATCCAAAAGGAGATTTTTTATCTCTCGACTCAAGGGAAAACCAAATGCGCCTCCTAACCAACTTTCCTTTCGAGATGTTTGGGAAGAGAGAGGATTTTCCCTTCGAATTCTTGAGTTTTGGCCCTGCCACGGGACGCAGGGTGGGCGATCGAACCTACTCCTACGACATTCCCTTGGACACATCTTCCATATGCATCGAGGACATCCATAGAGAAGTCCGAAACCGGGCAAAAGGTTTTCAACCCGATGCAATGATGCTCTGGTGGCCAGACCAAGAGCCCTTACCGGAAGGGCTTGAGCGTTGCCCCTATCCCGTTGTGGGAGTCATATCGGACTACAATCTAACTCTGCCTTGCCAAACCAGGCTTTGGTCCGTTGTTGATCTACTTCTCGTGGATCATCCCGGCCTCCAAGTCCTTGGCCGTCTTCCCTTTCATAGAATTGAACCCTGGTGTCAATTTTCTTTCCGACCTGATGTACACAAGATCTACAAGGACAACGCAGGAAACCCTCTAGAACGTGACATTGACCTCTGTTTTTTAGGCAATTTGAATCCAGAGATCCAAAGAGAAAGACACGTTTGGACCCAACGCCTCAAGGACCTTTCAAGCTGTAAAGTCTTCCTCGGAAATGCCCCCCAAGGGGAAGCTTATGGACGCATTCTCTCGCGTTCGAAAATCGCCTTCAATCGGAGCATCCGCGGAGAGATCAACCTGCGCTGCTTCGAGGCGCCTGCTTGCGGTGCCGCACTCTTAATGGAACGGGAGAACACGGAGATTCGGAACTTCTTTGAACCAGATAAAGAAGTGGTGCTCTATGGGCCAAATGACTTCGAACAAAAGGTTCATTGGCTCCTTGAGCACAATGAAGAGAGAAAAGCCATCGCAAAAGCAGCCCACCAAAGGGTGCAGAACTATCGCATGGCAAAGCTTTGTGAACCTCTCGAAGAGTTGTTTCGCTCCATTGACCTCTCTCACCGAAATCCAACACAACAAGCGACACGAGCTCTCTGTCGAGCAGAGATGATGACCCTAACTTGGGCACCTCTTTCCAATCTGGTTGCTGCCTTCGAATTCGCTCATTCTCTGAGCCCGAACGATCCACGTGTCTACAACAACTTTGCAGCGGCTCTCATCCACCGCCATTTAAGCGAGAACCATCCCACGAACCCAAAGGTGGGAGAATACTGGATCGGACTCCTTGAGCGTGCAGCAAAAAATATGAACGACTATCTCCCTCCCCGTCAAAACCTGCGTTTTCTCTTGCGAGCTTTAGGCATGAACAGAGAAGCTGACCAATTGGGGCAACAATGTTTGGAGATCTTGAAAGGCCCTCTCCGCTTTGAGCAGTTCGATGGAGCCATCCTCCCCTTGGGCTTCCATGGAAGGCAGGTAGAATACTCCCTGGCCCTCGGAAAGGCATTTCGCAGCCAAGACCTCAACTGCCTGGCCCATTGGCACCGAGATTGGGCCCAAGATCAAACGGATCCCGTTCTTGCTCCATTCCCAGGAACCCCCTTGGAACTCCAAGAGCAAACACTCTCTTTGCAATCTCAAGATTTCTCGATGTCGGAGAATGAAGACTTCAGGCCGGCGGTAATTCTTTAAGAGGATCCTTGCCGAGTTTCTCCCATGCAAGGCGCTCCATTTCCAGGATTCTCTCTCTTACCAGATCCGTTGACGCTGAAATCTCGTCTCGGGAAAGTTCCTGAGAAAGAACAATAGGCTCAGCAAGAAAGACCTGGACCCTGGCAAAGGGCAGGGGAATGACCATGCGATCCCAAGAATTCAAGCGCACGCAAGGGGTGGCTGCGATTCCTGCAGGGATGATCGCCCTGCCTGTCTTGGAAGCAAGAAGGGCAAATCCATCCTGGAGTTTTCCCTCGGGCCCACGTGGCCCATCAGGAGTAAGCGCAAGGGGAATTTGAGATTCCAATCGAGACAGTTCGAGCAAGGCCCGGGCTCCTCCCCGAGTCGTAGACCCCCTTACTGTCACATAGCCCATCTTGCGTACCACTCGATGGATGATCTCCCCATCCGTATGGTGGCTGCTCATGATTCCTATCCCAAGGTTTTGAAAAGCCACCCCCGCTGCCAACAAGCGACCATGTAAAAAGGCTCCCAAAACCCCCTCAGGACGCGCAAGGATTTCCTTCAACTCCCCGCCCTCAACATGCACCCTCCAAGTGGACCCAATCAACCTATAGATAGGTGTCCCAATTCTGGCGGTCCAAATCGCCTTCCTCCACTTCTTCTGGATCTTCTTCTGATGGCTCTTCAGGTCCTTCTGCTTCGATTCCATCCCATCTCTCGGTATAGGCTTCCCATTCTTCCAGCCGTTTCCCGGCTTCCTTCTCTCGAAAGTACCGACGCCGAAGGACAAGGAAAAGAAGAGGAACACTAAGAATTAAAAGAAGGTCAAAAAGATGATTCCCAAAAACCCACCAGATGCCCCTCCCTTCTTCCACCAACCTCTTCCATTGTCCTTGGAGAGCGGTAAAGGATTCCCAGCGATTTTTTGCAAGTGCTGCATCGAGGGAATCAGCATTCCCTGATAGATAGTCCCTTGCCATCTCCAGGATTAAGGGAAGACCCAGCTCCTGAATCAGGAAAGCAAAGAAATCGGCAGCCTGCACATAGGCGAAACGGGCATCTTCTTCGTCGGAGGGTAAGCGCTCACGCAACTGCATCCACGAGAGGAGATGGCCCCCAGCAGCCCTTGCTGCAAGTATTTCCCCTGAACGGTCGAAAAGCCGAGCTCCCGCGATCTCCTGGGCCAAACCTTCATGAAACCAAAGCGGAAGGTGCCTCCCGGCTCCCCCTTTTCGCGCCATCTGGAAGAGAACAAGGTGGACGAATTCATGGGTCAAAACAGAGCGAAGATCTCCAGGAGGAGCTCCTTGAAGCCGGTTTCGCAAAACAGTGATCCGAGGAATGGGCCGCTCGGCCAAGGCCACGGTGAAACTGCGAAAACTGGGACGAATCGAAGGAGGGAGTTCTTCCTTCGTCCGAAAAACACGAAGGACCACCCTGGATTCCAGCTTTTCCCCCAGCTTGCGCTCCACGAAGGCCAAAGAGTGCATTGCCTGCCCCCCCAGGGAGACACGTTCTCGAGGATTGAGAAACGCTGCCTCCACCTCGATCTTTCCCCTGGAAAAGCCTGGACTCTCACTGCAGCCCAAGAAAAACCCTGAGGACAGGAGTAAAAACAGGCAAAAGAGGGGGAAGCGCGGCAAAAAGGATCCGTCCCAAAAAAAATAAGTAAAAAACCAACTCCGTTGGTTCGGCCTTTGATAAGAACCGAACTTGAAGAATAGGACACACAAGCCCTCAGAAAAACCTTTGGAGATAGCAATGAATCATCCCAACCCTTCCCGCCTTTTCCTTTGTGGACTTATCCTTCTCGGAAGCGTTCTGACCATGGGGATCGGGAAAGTCCTTCCTAAGGACCTTTTCGCAGCTCCACGTCAAGGAACGAAGCTTCCCGAAACCCAAAAAGGTGAAGAAATCGCCGCCATTGTGACCTTCTCCTCCCTGGGAATCAGAGATGGCAAAGGCAAAGATTTCACCAAAATCCCCTCAGAGAACATCCGTGAACTGAGGCTTCTCGAGGCCAAAGAAGACAGGGACCCTTGGATGGAGATCTTCTTCGTCAATGGTGATTACGTTCTTCGGAAATTTTCGGGACTTACCTTCTATCAAGATAATAAGGGAACAGGGCTGTCCAAAGTCCGAGTTGTCAGAACAAGCCTACGAACCATGCGATTCCCTTTCGTCAATTAGCGGGCTTGAGTTCATGGGCTTGGGTATGCCCCCATGAGGTTTTTGTGAGGGGTCAACAAAAGCGCCCCTTCTTCCCTCGCTCTCCGGAATCAAGCAGGTTAGCCTTCCCCCCATGAACTGTATCGAACCCTCCACTCTAGAAGTGGAAATCGGGGGCCACCCCATCCGCTTTGAAACAGGCCAAGTCGCCCGCCAGGCCGACGCGGCAGTCCTCGTCCGTGATGGAAAAACGAGTGTCCTTGTCACCGTAACCGGAGCAAGGGAAGATCGGATAGGGATGGACTTCTTCCCTCTGACGGTTGAATATCGGGAGAAGTTGGCCTCTGCAGGGCGGATCCCAGGAAATTTTTTGCGGAGAGAGGGTCGAATCTCAGACCATGAAATCCTCGCAAGTCGAATCATCGACCGATCCATCCGCCCCCTGTTCCCCGAAGGCTATCGAAGGGAAGTCCAAGTGATGACCATGGTCCTCTCAGCCCATGAAACAGGGGATCCCGTCAGCCTCGCCCTCCTGGGGGCTGGGGTCGCTCTCCATATTTCCAGCATTCCTTTTTCCGGCCCCGTCGCGGGTTGCCGGAGCACCCTATTTCGCGACCAAAGTGTCCTGCTCCCAGTTTTGGCAGAGCGCGAATCCGCTGATGCCGACCTCATCGTTTCCGTCGGGCCTGAAGGGATCGTTATGGTGGAAGGGAGCGCCAAAGATATCCCCGAGGACACCATCCTCGACCACCTTCTCCTGACCGTGGACCGACTCGAGATTCTCCAGAAAAAACTCGCTTCATGGAGGGAAGTCGTGGGCAAAAAGAAGCAAAGCTTCGTTCCACCCCCTGCCCCCTTGGGACTCGAGAAGAAAATCAGACAGGCTTGTGAAGCAAGCCTCATCGAAGCGCAAAAGCTCCAGGACAAGACCGCACGCCAGGAAAAGGTTTCCACCCTCCTGAACGAGCTTCTGGAACAACTCAAAGAGGATGGAGCTTCTCAAGAACAGATTGAGGCGGCCCCGAAACTTTTCGCCCAGCTCCAGAAACGGGTCCTCCGCTCCCAACTTGCCCAAACTCAAACCCGAATGGATGGCCGGAAACCTGATGAGATCCGACCGATCTGGGGAAAAACCGAATGGCTCGAAGGCCCCCACGGCTCCGCCCTTTTTACTCGGGGCCAAACTCAAGCTGCCTGCACCTGCACTCTTGGAACTGCACGCGACTTTCAGAGCGTCGAAGGCTTATTCGGAAGGGAGGAGCGTCGGTTCCTGCTTCACTATAACTTCCCCCCTTTCTCAGTTGGAGAAACCCGCCCCCTCCGAGGCCCAGGGCGCCGCGAAATCGGCCATGGGAATTTGGCCTGGCGGGCCCTTTCCGTGGCCATCCCTCCTTTTGAAACCTTCCCCTACTCCATAAGGGTTGAATCAGACATCCTCGAAAGTAATGGATCCAGCTCCATGGCTACCGTTTGCGGTGGCTGCCTCGCCCTCCTCAGTGCGGGTGTCCCCCTTACAACCCGCATGGCCGGTATCGCCATGGGCCTCATCAAGGAGGAATCCACAATAACCATCCTCAGTGACATCCTTGGGGATGAAGACCACCTTGGGGATATGGACTTCAAAATTACTGGAACTCCAAGAGGAATCACTGCTCTCCAGATGGACAATAAGCTAGGCGGTTTGAAAAAAGAGATCCTTCAACAAGCAATCCGGCAGGCCCGCAAAGGTTTAAATCACATTCTTGCAGAAATGAACAAGATCCTACCGGAAGCTGGTCAACCCAAAGAGGTGGCTGCACATGCTCCACAAGTAAAGACGGTTCGGATCCAACGCTCCCTCATCGGGACCCTCATCGGCCCCAAAGGTAAAAACATCCAAGAACTCCAGGCCAAGACAGGCGCACAGGTCTCGGTCAATGAGGAGGGATTGGTCACGATCTATGCTAAAGACGGCAGTTCCGCCCGCGCTGCCGTCGAAGCCGTCCGCCGTTGCGGGGCAAAGGTCCAGGTAGGAAAACGCTACAAAGGAAAGGTCACTGGGGTCAAAGATTTTGGGGTTTTCGTCAAGATCTTTGATTCTGCCGAAGGCCTGGTCCATAAATCGGCCCTAGGCAAACTTCGCCCTAAAGAAGGTGAAGAACTTGAAGTAGAAGTCAAAGGTGTGGACAAACGGGGTAAGATCCAGCTGATCCTAGGTTGACGCATCGCCAGACTTCATCCGAGTCCCTCTTCTGTTCTCGGCCCATTCAGACTATGATTCTTCGCCAAAAAAAGGGGGAGTTGGCAGAAATCCCTTCTGTCCCGCATTTCATCACGAGATTGAGCCAATATGAGCAAACCAGTTTTTCATATCAACAAGCTAAAAAAGGCCTATGGGACCCATGTCATCCTGGACGAAATCTCCTTGGCCTTCCTCGAAGATGCTCGGATTGGCGTCATTGGCTCCAATGGTGCGGGTAAAACCACCCTTTTACGTATTCTTGCCGGGGTGGACAAAGACTTTGACGGCGAAGCCAAGCCGATTGATGGATTGAAAATAGGTTATGTCCCACAAGAGCCTGAACTCCAAACGGGAATGACCGTCCGGGAACACTTGGACGAAGCCGTCTCGCATATCCATCAGCTGGTCCAAGATTACGAAGACCTGGCAAGCTCTCTCGGTGACTTCGAGGGGGAAGAGATGGAAAAGGCCATGGCCAAGATGGAGCGTCTACAGATCGAAATCGACCATGCGGATGGATGGGAGATTGATCGCATATTGGATCAGGCCGCGCAGGCCCTGGCCCTCCCCCCGGACGACGTTTTGGTGGACAAGCTCTCTGGAGGAGAAAAACGTAGAATCTCCCTCTGTAAGGCCTTGATCTCCCACCCTGACCTCCTTCTTTTGGATGAACCGACCAACCATTTGGATGCCAACACCGTCGGTTGGCTCGAAACTCACCTCGCGAATTACAAGGGAACGATTGTCCTCATTACCCATGATCGATACTTCCTGGACAAAGTCGTCAACTGGATGCTCGAGATCGAGCGAGGAAAGGCCATTCCCTATCAAGGCAATTACTCGGCCTATCTTGAGCAAAAAGCCGCCCGCATGAACGCCGAGAAAAAACAAGAAGCCGCCAGGCAAAGAAAGCTCAAACAGGAGCTTGCCTGGATTCGAACAAGTCCCAAAGCCCGTGCGACAAAGAATAAAGCCAGACTTCGCCGCTATGAGGAACTTCGGCAAGAACAAAAGGATATGGAATCAGGGGAAATCGACCTCCAAATCCCTCCCGGAAAGAAGCTGGGGAATAAAGTCCTCAACCTACATGGAATCAGCAAATCCTTCGGGGATCGCACCCTAATCCATGATCTAAGCTTCGAGGTTGCTCCCGGTGCCATCGTTGGGGTCATAGGAGAAAATGGAGCGGGCAAAACAACTCTTCTCCGGATGATCCTGGGAAATGAGGAACCGGATTCTGGAAGTATCGAGATCGGCTCAACCGTGGAAATTTGCTACCTGGACCAAAGCCGCCTCGTGCTGGATGACAAAAAAACCGTCTTTCAGGAAATCGCAGATGGAGCGGATGAAATCCCTTTTGGACAGTCCTTTATGTCCTCCCGAGCTTATCTTGCCCGCTTCCATTTTCGGGGGGAGGACCAACAAAAGCTGGTAGGGAACCTCTCGGGAGGGCAGAGGAACCGGGTTCAACTTGCCAAGATGCTCCGCAATGGGGGCAATTTCTTGATTTTCGATGAACCGACCAATGATCTGGACATTCCCACCCTTCAGGTTCTGGAGGAAGCCCTGGAACATTACCCGGGTTCTGCCTTGATTGTCTCCCATGACCGCTTTTTCCTGAATAAAGTCGCCACCCACATCCTTGCCCTTGAGGGAGAAGGAAAATGGCGCTTCCTCTTGGGTGATTATGACACTTATCGAGAATTAAAGATCCGAGAGGAAGGGATCGATCCGCTTGAGCGAAAAGGGGTTCACAGGAGGCTCGCCTAAGCTTAGCCCGAAAACCCAGGGGTTCTTGCCACTATTGGGATCCCTATTGGAACCAGCTTGTTCCGAGGGACTCTTTGACTCTAAAAAAAACATTTTTTGAGAATTAGGGAACTCGAAAGGCCGTAGATGTCGTCCTAAATACCAGCTGGCCCCGATAAGTCCCCCAGTTTTGAACCCCAAGCCCCTCGTTGGAGTCGATTTTGGCTTCCTTCGGGGGGTTGCCCTTTTTCTGAGGCTCCCCTAGGAGCTTTACTCCGGTACTCCCCCGGGCCGAGCAGACGGGTCGTACAGAAAAAAGCCGAGGGTCCACCCCGTGCCCCCGAGATCCCGAACCCCGTGCCCGGAATCTCTCGGTGTGAACCCTCGTGCGTACTGTTCTTTTCTCTCTAAATCCTTTTTGGCAAGGCCAAGATCAGTTAGCCCGCCATTCGGAGTATATTCTCTCTCTCCACTTAGGACAAAGGATAGAATCCCCGTCCCTTGGGACAGACAAATAGAAGGGCGAATTCCCAAAGTTTCAAATTTTCTCCGGCTTTTTAAAAATATTCTATTCCTTCCTTTATCCAATCCACGAAGAAACAAAGTCCAGTTCTTTTCTCCCTTCTCCCTTGCTTTCTCATGGCTACCCGCCATATTTAATACGCAATTATTCATAGCCAACTTAGCTCCCCACCTTTTGTGGATGCTCCACTCTTCCCGGTTCCTTGATGAAAGCGGCCAAAGAGAATGCAAAGTTTTCGAAGCAATTTGCATGAGCAAGCTTAAGATGGAGCTTTGTTCCAGGTTTTCTTTGTGAGCTTGGGATCCCCAATGGGGGTTCTTTCAGCTTGGGAAGAGAATTGGCAGATTTCTTTCTCTTAGAGCAAAGGCCCTCTTGTTCCGTAATTGTCCGACCTAAGTATCATCACCCAAAATGAATAAAATCATCACAGTAACCCTCCTGCTCTTTATCTTGACTCCTGCCCTTCCGTCCCAAATGAAGACGAGCAGGATGAATCGAGCATCGACCCTTTATGGCCACAGCAATCCTGGCCGCCCTACTCCCGAACCAAGTTCAACCCTGGTTCTCGCCATCCTCGGCGCAACCTTGGCAGGAATGAGTCTCTTGGCATTTAAAAAGAAAAGGCGCTGATTCGCATCCTAAAAACCCCAACCCCGGCACCTTCAAATCCCCATGCCCCATGAACCAATGCTGAAGCCCCCAAGCAGCCATTGGGTCTTTCAAAAGCATGTGGGCCTCATCCCTATTAACCCGATGGATTCACGAACAAGAGATGGGGAAATGCCTTGCTCCTGATAAGGCTTGCATGAACGGCCTAAAGAAGAAGGCTTCGCCCAAAAGGGCTATGCCAAGGCTATTCCAAATTCTCCTTTTGCAAAAAGGCCATCGATCCCTTTTGCGCCTTAAAGCTCGGGAAACGCAAAGGGGATCCGAAACCACCATGTTTGGGAGAAAGAACGCCTCGTTGTTGTTGCCAGGTCATTCATCCAGCGGACCGAATGGTCATAGAAATGGTTTGGGCTCTTAATCACCAAAGCATGAGGAGACTCTTAAGATCAGAGCTCTGATCTGGGCTTTCCAAACATCATTTAGGGGTCTTGGTAGAAAGCCAGGATCGCTTTCGATCCTGACCCAAGCGTAGTCCCGCCTTCCCCTCCCAACCCTTCCAACAAGATCTCTCCCAAGAGCTACGATTCCGCTCTCCTCTTTTTCGGGGATGCGCCCAGGCTCTTGCCTCCAAAACACCACTTCACGTTGCTCCTCCCCATAAGCAACCTCCAAACGCTGGACATAGGCAACCTTCCCTTCCCCCATGGGAACGGCCTCAACGCTTCGATGCTTTGCCAGATCCCAACCCTGGGCCTGGTAACAAACTTCAGGATCATGAGGTTGTTCCCCCAAAAAGATGATCCCTGGATAATACCCTAGATAGATCGAGAGTTTGGGGGTCTCTCCTTCCTTAGTGACAAAAAGAATATAGTCTTTGGGGAGCAGAGGGCTGGGCTGAAAACGATCCTCAACCCATTGTGGGCCTGGAAAAAGCTCAGCGATGGACTCCCCCAAGGCAGGAAAGTCAAAACGCGCATCACCTGAAGAAGAAAAAAAACGCTCCCCTAAAACTAAGCCACTCCCACAAAGGAGAATTAGGAAAAATACGATTCGGGTTCTCATGGCTTCTCCCCCTCGCATCCTGGACCTTTGAACCTGTAAAGAAGCCAAGCCAAAGGAATAAAAAAGAGCGCCAAGCTGACCAATCCCAGCACCTCATGAAAAACGGGAGAATGATTCCAAGATAAACCCTGGAACTCGAAGAATGCTGTGAGCAAGATCCTGAGGAGGTTCCCTCCAAACGCGGCCAAAAAAGAAAGTCCAAGGAATAGCCCCCCGACCTTCCAACTTCTCACTCTCCAAAAGGCAAGGAGGGTCAAGATTAAAATGGGAAAGAGGAGAATCCCGGCCAAACCATTGCAATCATCTACGATTTCCACGGCCGCCCCAGAGGGGAGAACCAAGCTATAACCCAAAAGGTCGAGACCCGAATAGAAGGGCCTAAGGATCCCGAAAGCCAAGGCGGCCGCAGCTTCCACTAAAACCTGTCCCATTTTTGCCATGAACCCACCTGGGATCGGAACTGTGGCAAGGAGAAAGAGTCCCGCAAAAAGGGTCGAAGGGGCAAAGCGGAACCCAAATAGATAGTGGAGGGAAGAAAAAAGGAGCAAAATGGAGAAAAAAGCAACACCAGAGCGGACATCCATTAGAAGCGAAAACCAGAGACATCCGATGAACAGCGCAGAGAAGAACACCGACCAGTTCCGAGACCGACCCGGTTTCCCGAACACTTCCTTGCGCCTGCCAAGCAACATCCAAAGGGCTCCAACAAAACCGATCAGTGCCGCAGAGTTTTGCTTAGAGGAAGAAAACCAAAGGCGGACCTCTAGTTCCAAAAACGGCTCCAAAACAAAAAACAGCAGGAAGAAGGAAGCCCAAGTGAAAGTCCTCCCCGCAGAAGAGGAAGTCTCCAAATCCCCGTCAAGATGCTTTAGTTGTTCTTCCATATCTATAGTGTTTCGGCACTTGGAAGGCCTCCATCGAAGCCTCTTTTTCCGCTTTTCTCCCCAAAGAGGATAAGCGACCATGTTCTTCTCGGGCTTTTGCATGACCCATCCCGCATTATTCAGACCCTCCCCCGATCTACCAGGCGTTTTTCACTGAGAACAGGATCTCCCTTATCCGGTTTATTCGTGAGATCGGGTTAAGTGGATCCTATTAGGAAGTCGAGAAGCCAAGGGTAGGATATGGGGGATTTTCTACCAAGAAACCTCTTCCAAGAAGCATGGGGGAATTCTGGAAAGCACAACTCACAGAATGAGTGAAAAGCCGAAGATGGGAGAGGCGATCTTAAGCACGCGGATGGATTCTTGTGCCAACCGACCCTTTGTCTGTTTTTGCGGGCTGGATTGGTGGTATCACAACCGGGCTCATTCCGATTTTCAGCTTATGACGCGCCTTGCTGAAACGAGGGAAGTTTTACTAATCAATAGTATTGGTATGCGCATGCCAACTCCGGGAAAGAGTAGCGGCTTTCTCAAGCGGATTCTTCGTAAGGCCAAAAGTATGGCCAAGTTTCTAAAGACGCCGCTACCCCACCTTCCCAAATATCATGTACTCAGCCCTATCCTTCTCCCTCTCTATGGCTCGCCAAAAATGCGGGCTCTCAATGCCCGGATGATCAGGGCTCAAGTCAACCTGGCAAAGAAAAAGAATAGGATTCAAAACCCCATTTATTTTGTCACGGTACCAACCGCCATGGAGGTTCTTCGCGATGAACCGATGGACTGCTTGATCTATAACCGCTCGGACAAACACTCCGCCTTTGGAGAAGCCGATGGGGGATACATCGAAAGGCTGGAAAAAGAATTAATGGAAAAAGCTGACATCGTCCTTTATGTCAGCAAAGCTCTCATGGAAGAAGAGAGCTACCTATGCGGCGACAAAGCAATCCTTTTCGATCATGGGGTTGATACAAATCATTTCAAACAGGTCCCCTCATCTGAACTGCCAAAGGAATTAAAGGACTTGCCAAGGCCTATCATTGGATGGTTTGGAGGGCTGCGAGAACATCTGGTTGACTTCTCCCTTCTAAAAAAAATCGCTCAACGATTTTCCCAGGGCACACTCCTGCTGATTGGAGATGCAACAAGCTCATTGGAGAGCATTACAGAGCTTCCAAATGTGAGGTGGTTAGGCCCCAGAAGCTTTGAGGAAATCCCCAAACTTGGATCAGCCTTCGACGTTGCCATCATGCCATGGAAGAAAAACGACTGGATCAAAAACTGCAACCCGATCAAACTTAAGGAATATCTTGCGCTCGGCTTACCCGTGGTGACGATGGATTTCCCAGAAATCCATCGCTACGAAAACATTGTGAGAATCGCTCAGAACCCAGAGGAGTTCCTTGAAGCCATCCAAATCGCTCTGGACAAGGATCGCAACGAGGAAAAAGCCAAGCTGCGTAAAGCGGCTGTCCACAATGACTCCTGGGATCAAAGAGTCCTGGACCTGCTCAATCTCTGTGGAACAATCCTCGAACAAAAGATTGATGAAAACTGAAGAAACAAAGCAAGGGAAGCCCCATAGGAAGATCCGGGTCGGAATGGTGGTCCATGCGTACTACGAAAAGGACGCTCGGGTTCGGAGATATGCCGAATCACTGGCCAAATTAGGACACTATGTCGAGATCATTGCTCTTAGGGGAAAGGGCCTCCCCAAGAAGGAAATCCTTGAAGGTGTACACCTGGTTCGAGCCCCCCTGGATCGCAAACGAGGCGGAACGTTTCGCTATCTATTCGAGTACTTTGTCTTTCTCTTCCTCGCCTTCTGGCACCTGACAAAAAAAACCTTTCACAAGCGTTTCGATGTCGTTCATGTCCACAACATGCCCGACTTTTTAGTATTCAGCGCCCTGATCCCAAAGGTGTTCGGAACCAAAATAGTTCTGGACGTTCACGACCTGATGCCAGAGGTGTATGCCAGTAAATTCCACTGCAACTTGAACCACCCCATGATTTTTCCCCTTCGTGTCCAAGAGATAGCCTCACATCTTTTTGCTGATAAAGTGATCTTTGCGACCTCCATTTTTCAAAACATCGCCATTGGTCGCGGAACCTGCCAAAAGAAAGATTCGCTAGTTGTCCTTAACGCTCCCGACACAGAGCTTTTCAATGAGGGGGCGCATCCCTGGAAAGGACCAGAAGATCCTGAAGAATTCAGACTCCTTTACCTGGGAACGGTTTCCGACCGACACGGCCCGGATCAGCTAGTCAAAGTTTTGGCCATGGCCCAAGACCGAATACCGGGGATTCGCCTGGTGCTTCACCCCAAACTTGCCGATGGAGAAGGAGAACCCCTTGCTGCACTCGAACGATTGGCAGGGGAATTAGGAGTTTCCCATCGATTGGATATTCGGCCCTCCATTGATCTCCGACAAGTTCCCGAAGTCATGAGTCATTCTTCGGTTGGGACCTTCACACCTCATATGGATGTCCACATCGACATAGCATTATCCCTCAAAGTCCCGGAATATGTGGCAATGAGCCTGCCCATCGTGACGGTAAACACCAAGATCATGCGAACCCTCTTTCAGGAGGGAGAAGTTCTCTATTTTGAAGACGGCGACATCGAGACTTTTGCCAACCACCTTGTATTCCTTTACGAACATCCTGCCGAAGCTCAAGCCATGGCGAGGAGGGCAAAAAGATTCCTGAACGAACACTCCTGGGATCAAGAGTTCAACAATTATCGAGAAGCCCTTGAGTCACTCTGTGAATGCCGCCTCATTCCGGATTTGGAGAAAAAGGGCCGAAACTCGACGAGGCCCACAAAAGACAGCTCTCGAAAAAAAGAAATCTCGGTTTAGTCGGTTTCTCCATAAGACCCTAGCAAGAAAACGATAGAGCCCTTGGGGGAATTGAGTGAGCAAGCCAAGAAAAGGATTGCTCCCAGCAGCAATCGAACCTGGAGGACCCAGAACCGGGTCCTCACTAGCGATTAAAGACTTTTGAGAAGATCTTTCAAATGCAAGACAGGATCTACTCGCTTCATGGAACATGAACCTAGAGTTTCAATTCTTGGTTCGAACAAGAATGCCCCCTCAGTTTTCTTGTCTCGCAAAAAGAAAGGTTCGAGTTCCTTGACTCCAGGAGGACGAGAGAAAACCTCTACAAGGGAAGATGCCTGGCCTAAATGATCCAAGAAAACCTCTGCTTTCCTCCGCTCCCTTGCAGGAAGCCCCCCCATACGCAACTCTGCCCGAAGACCCAAGCCGACAGCCCTTCCATGACCAATCCTTCCCGGTCCAGAAAAAGCCTCAAGGGCATGCGCAAGACTGTGCCCTAGATTAAGGGTACGACGAACTCCATCCCTCTCCCAAGGATCCCGCATCACCACTTCGGACTTAATTCGAAGACACTTCCCCACGAGGTCTTCCAGTAAAACCGGATCCGATGAAGGACCAAGAGGTGGAAGAGCAAGAAGCCAATCCATCAGCCCTTCGGAAAAACCGAGTCCATACTTTGCCACTTCGCCGAGGCCGTTGGAGAATTCGGAAGGGGGGAGCGTTCCTAAGAAAAGGGGGTCCACCAAAAGCTTCTCTGCAAAATGAAAAACCCCCATCAGGTTTCGCCCTTCCGGGAGATCTACGGCACATTTCCCTCCAAGACAAGCATCCACAGCGGAGAGGAAGGTCGTTGGAACCTGAATGAGGGACACCCCTCTGAGGTACAAAGCTGCAGCCAACCCACCTAAATCGAGGATGCTCCCTCCCCCCACCACAACAACTGCATCCCTCCGCCCAAGCCCAACCTCCGCCATCTCAGAACAGAGTTCCGCCAATTTGGAAGGTTTTTTTGAGCGATCCCCTCCTGGAACAATCGAAACTCCCAAGGCCTCTTCCTTAAGGGGGGCCAAGCGATGGGGATGAAAAAGGAGAACACTTTCATCTACAACCAGGTAGAAACGTCCTTCCCGTTGCCGGAGCCAGTGGATGAGTTCCCCAAACCTATCGCAACCAAGTTCAACTTGAGTTTGCGCTTCCCTCCGACTCGGAAAGGAGAGTTCCCAACTCATCCTTCCTACTCTCCCATCCGGTTTCGCATCCGCTTGAGTTTCTTTGCGCGAAGGCGGTTTCGAATTTCTTTATCCGCCTTGGAATCCCGAACTGCTAAAATCATCAAAGCCAAGACCAAAAAAGCCGTAAGGGCCACGAAAAAGATTCGCAAGATTTGGTTGAGGGGGTTATCGATCACTTTCAAATAATAGAGCTGATCGGCAACGAAGAAGGGGATGATCCGAAACCGATATTTCCACTCCTTTCGGGAGGCTCCCGTCTCGTAGTAGATCCTCTTCATAAAAACCCCATAAGCAACGACCTCGTCACCGGTTTTCCAATTGTGAGGAAGCTTCCCGGGGATTTTTAAAGCAATGGTGCCAATCGTGGGGTGGTAGAGCCAAACCCGGGACCAGAAAGAAACCTTAAGGGGATTCGGCTCAGCCTTAATTACCTGCACCCAAAGGAGGTTTGCAATGATCTTGAACATTTTGCCCCGGGGAATCGTCCCATCAGCCTGCGCCATATGGACAGCAATCTTCCGAGTAAGTTCCGGGGTTTCCTTGGGCCAATTCTTTCGATCTTTCTGGTTCATAATCCAGGAAGCAAGATGAAAGAAAGGGAGGTCTTCAATGGTTTTTGCTTCTCGGAGGCTCTTATCCCGGATTTGCCCGAGGATCTTTTTATCGAGGGTTTTTACCGGAGGGAATTCCTTGAAGGCATGCTTCAAATTGGCCCCTACCAAGAACGGAGCTTTTTTTACCTTGAATGGGAAGTTCTCATCACGAAGCTTGAAGAAAAAACCCTCTATGCGCACTCGACTCCCTGGGTGAATGTCCTTGGGAGCAGGTTCAATAATCGCAAAAAGGACATTCTCCTTGGAATCAGTCTGGAGCAGACCTTCCGTGACCTCAAAACTTTCTAAACCTGGAACCTTTTCCGGAGGCCTCAAACTAAGAAGTTCACCTTCATAGAAGAGGGGGGCGCCTCGGTATTTATCCGGGTTTCCCTGGAGGAGGGAGATAGGGACTGGCCGATCCGGAAGGCCCATCTCTCGCAGGGAGCCTGGAACCAATTTGATGGCTGCCCGCAGAAGTTGCAAATAAGGCTTAGGTTCGTTGATATATCTTTGTGCAGAAGTCTCTTCTCTTACATCCTTAAACAAAGAAGGGTCAATTTCGGGAACGGGAACCGTATAACCCGCATCAAGGGGGATCTGGTTCCGGGGTGGAGTGATAAGGGTAGTATCTTCCCGAGGATTCAGCAGATTCCCCAAACCTCCAAAAATAATGGACCCGAGCAAGACTACGGCAACGATCAATACCCCTATGCGGATAGATGCTCCCCGGGCTCCTTTCTTTTTGCGTCCTTCCCGTTTCCTTCGGATGGAAACGGAAGGAGGTTTCAAATGGTTCTTTAGCGACACAAACCCTCTTTATTGTTTTGATTTAAAAAATGCTTCCAGCGATTTGCCTTGGCTCGTGAAAATTAAAGCATCCAATAACGGATGCCCCCCCAAGCTTTCATATTGAAGCTCTGGATGCCATTGCACACCAAAGAGGAAGCGCTTACCGGGATGCCGGAAAGCTTCCAAAACACCATCTTCACCCCGGGCCTCAAGGGCAAGCTCTTGCCCCAATCTCCTGGCGGCTTGATGATGATGACTTTTGAGCCTTTGGGGACGCATTTTCCAGTAACGACCTAAAAAGCTTTTTGGTTCAGGGACAACAAGGTGCCTTTTTCCCCCGGAGTGGTCCAGAGCCCCCGGGTATTCGCTAGGAAGATCCAAAACAAGATCTCCACCCAAGGCTAAATTCAAAGCTTGGCTTCCGAGGCAAACAGCTAAACAAGGGACATCCTTCTCCAGGATTGCCTCTATGAGGCGCAAGACAAACTTCTCCCGTCTCACAGGCAAAAGCGTCATCGGCGTTTTCCCGGGAATCCTATTCACAATGCGAGGATGGAAATCATCGCCTCCGGTCATAAGAACCCCATCAAGGCCATCGACAATTCCTTCGGCAGGCCTTGGATCGTCAGGGCACAGAAAAACCGGGATGCCCCCTGCTCGAAGCACAGCCTTATGGTAAGTCACGGGATTCTTATAGACCCATCTTCGGCCATCATGGTCCAGGTCCAAATCGATACCAATACGGGGAAGAAATGCCATGCTTTATGCTAACCCAAGAAAAACGATGTAGACCAAAACAAGGATCCCCCCTCCAACACGACCCAAAGTCATTCTCGGGGATGGGAGAAGACACAAAGGGTAAATCAAGAGGGTAATCCCGGCCACCATAGGCATCAGGAAGAACAGGACATGCTCTGACACGGGGATGGGCTGAAAGACTCCCAAAGCCCCTCCAACCAAAAGCAAATTGAACAGATTGCTCCCGAGAAGGTTCCCGAGACTGAGATCGATTTCCCCGCGGATTGCGGCAACCAATGAAGTGACAAGCTCTGGAAGACTGGTCCCAAAAGCGATCACTGTCGCACCAATCATCTCCTCGGGCATCCCAAAGCGATGGGCCAAGCCACCTGCACCCTCAACAAAAAGATGTCCCCCCAAAGCAAGAGCAGCCAAACCGCCTCCCACAAGAAGAAGATCCCGTCCAAGCTTGCTCTCAGGTCCTTTTTTCTCCAAACCTGGGGGAAGAGCGATCCGTGATTCCCGAACCAAGTAGAGATAGATTCCCCCAAATGCCAACAGGGAAATCACCCCCGTTGCCCGACCAAGACCCAACCTGGCAAGCAATCCCCAGAACAGAAGACTTGAAAAAAATACGATGGGAAGCTCTCTAAAGAGGATCGTCCGGGAGATCTTCATGGGGCAAAGAAGAGCCGTTGCCCCCAGGACTAAGCCTAAATTGCAAACATTTGAACCCAGGATATTCCCAACCGCGACCCCTCCCCTTCCCTCAAGAAGAGCCATGAAACTTACAAAACCTTCTGGAGCCGAAGTACCAAACGCGAGAACTGTTGATCCAATCAAGATCGGAGAAAACCCCAACGACCTCGCAAGACCAACCCCTCCCTTCACGAGGATCTCAGCCCCTGCCCAAAGGAGGACTCCTCCCCCCACCAAAAGGAGGAAAAGGATCGAAAGCGGTTCAACTATGATCTCGGCAAACACGGCTGCGGATCATAGCCGCCCCTTCTTGCGAGTCTTGGATGAAAAAGCCCCCCTAATTGCGGATTCTCAACCCGCCTCCAGAGTCATTTTCAGCCGGACAAGGGCGGAACGATCCTCCGGCATTTCCAGACAATCAAAAGCCCGATCAAATCCAGCCCAGAGTGAATCTACCACCTCCCCACGAGGTTCGATTTCTTTTGCCAGGCTTAGTGGGGAAACTTGATATCCAAATTCCCATTCGCAAAGAGCTTCCTCCCCAAAAACAAGAGAAGACACATGGTGGAGATCGATAAGATGGGCAGGTTGAATCAAACCTGTCTCTTCTCGAACCTCCCTTAGAACGGCCTCCTTTGGTCGTTCTTCCACCTTGATGGTTCCCCGCACCGGCCCGAAGGTATGCTCAACAATGGGCCATTTTCGAACCAGGAGAAAATCCACCTGGCTCCCCAAGACCCTAAAGACAAACACCTTGACTTGGTGGCTTATCCCCATGCTCCACCTCATTTAAAAAGGACGACATTCCTTGATTTCTCCCATTCTGGATTTTTTCAACAAGGTCCAGGAGAAATACCAAGCAGACTCACCCACATACTGTATATATCGGCAAATTGAGCAAGGTTTCATCATTAAGGCCCTTTGGAGTGGGGGGAGTGAAGTAGTGAGCACTAAAGCATTTGACAAAGCCTTCAAACGCCTATCAAACCTAACAAACTACGAGAAAGCTCCGGTGACAAGGAATTATCGTTTCGATCTCTGTAAGATGGAAACTCTCCTAAAAAGGCTTGGAAACCCTGAAAAAAAACTTCAATGCGTCGTCCAGGTTGGTGGAAGCAAGGGGAAGGGGACCGTCTCCTGTATGACGGGAGCACTCGCCCGCTCAATAGGGGCATCCGTAGGAGTCTACCTCTCCCCACACGTGCGAAATGTGAGAGAACGAATCCTCCTAAATGGAGAAATGGCCCCCGAAAAAGCTCTCATTCCCCACCTAGAACGCGTCGCGGATCATTTCATCGACAACCAAACCTGGTTTGAAGCCTTTACGGCTGTAGCCATCTCCTTTTTCGCCGAGAAGAACCCTGATCTCGTGATTTTGGAAGTAGGCCTGGGAGGACGCTTGGACTCTACCACCGCAGTCCCAAAACATGCCTGCTGTATCACCTCGATTGAACGAGAACACACAAGCACCTTGGGAAACCGCATCGAAGACATAACCTGCGAGAAGGCAGGTATCCTGCGCCCGGGAGTTCCCTGTGTCTCGGGGCTCACAGGAACTGCAGCCGCCATTCTCCAGACAAAAGCCCAGCATGTCCAAGCCCCTCTGATTCCACTAACCGCCGAATTCAAATGCAACATCCTCGACCAAGGAATCGGGGGAATGCTCTTGAGCCACCCCTTCCTTGGCCCGAAGCCATTGAAACTTCCTATCCACACGGAAACTCAAGCTTTTTCCTTTGCCCTCGCTCTCCTTCTCTTTCAACAAACCCCCCTTTGGGAAAGGAGACAGACCAAAGGACTTTCCCCTGACACCCTTGTGGAATCGCTCAAACGTTTCCATCCCCCTGGACGATTCCAAATCCTAAGGCTCGAGGGTGGGAGGACCGCACTCCTCGATGGGGCCCACACCAACGACTCTCTGGCTGCCTTGGGCCGAGATCTCCGGAAGATCTTCGGGAAGACCAGTCATGGGGAACAAGCTCCTGAACCTCCTTTTGATTTGGTATTCGCTATTGCGGATACCAAGCATTGGCAGGAGGGGTTAGGCTCCCTAGTCCCCTTCGTCGATAAAGCCTACGGGGCACCGCTTTGTGAAAAGCAAAGCCAAGACCCCAAAAAAATGGCTGGGTGGTTTGAACATCGGGGCATCCCTTTTGAAACCACCGGCTCTATCGAAGAAGCAGTAAAAAAGATCCTGGCGAAATCACCCAAGAGGGGGATCCTCGTCACAGGTTCTTTTTATGGGGTAGGGGAAGCCCTCAAAGTTTTAGAAGATTGATGGCCGAAAACCTCCGAAATCTTGGGAATGCAAGGGTGGCCATCATTTCAGTATGAAGGGACAGCAGCATGGCGAATGGAAGAAACCAAATATCGCAAATGATCGAGGATGTCATCTTGACCAAAGCTTTCCTCATCAAGGGAAAGGTTGAGGGGAAATTCCATCGCCTAAGCAAACTCCTTAACACCTATGGAAGGAACTTTTTGGTCATCTCGGGTGCAACAATGGTTGACCTTGCACGAGGAGAAACAATCCGAACCCCCCAAGTGCACATCAACCTGAACCAGATCGTTCTTGCCCATGAGTTAGTGGAAACTTCCGGAGACTTCTACCAGAAAGCGCTTGCCTCCGAGGGGGTTAGCGATAAATCCATCCGAATTCGAGCCTTTCACCACGGAGCCGTGAATTTGGAATTCACAGGATTAATTCGACCTGGGGCTTATGAAGCCCAAGCCCTTGAGAACCGATTCTTTGTCATGGAGGATTGCACGATCCGAGGGTTCGACCATGGAATGGGGAAAGACTTCCAACGGCTCGAAAAACTCCCTTACGCAATCCTTCGCAAGGAAGCCATCTCCTATATCTACGATTTTAGTCAAGAGGCCTGATCTTGGAAAACAAAGAACGTAAAGACCAAAGGGTCGGCGTTCACTTCCCGATCCAAATCACCCATCCTCAAACGGGACAGATACGGACCTACCAAGCCCTCAACATGAGCGCGGGTGGGATCATGGTTCAAGGAAGGCACCCCCTTTTTGTGGGAACAAACATCGAAGCCCGTTTTCGCCCAACCCCAAATGATCCCGACTTAGAGGTCCAGGGAATCGTCCGCTGGGTTTTTCCTTCCGACAATGGAACCGACGGACCCCGATACGTGGCAGGGATTCGCTTCGAAGGACTCTCCGGACTTCGCGTTAAGCTTTTTCAACGCATCTCAATGGAACTCATCAATGATCTGATTCAGACCTTCAGGGAGCTTCCTGCCTTCTCACGTCTCAATCAGTTAGATCTCATGGCCATTGCATCCGTGGCTCACCGCCGCTCTCTTGAGGCTGGTGCCGTAATCGCAAGACAAGGGGACGAAGCAAAAAGCCTTTTCATTGTAGAAAAGGGGCTTGTCAAGCTTTGTGGGCCAGGGCGGCAAGAGGGATTTGCTTCCATTGAGATTGCAGGGAGCGGCCAAATCTTTGGTGAAGTCTCCGCTCTGGTGGGACTTCCTCATGATTTAGAAATCACATGCCTCGAACCCACAGACCTAATCGCAATACCCAAGGACGGCCTCAACTGGTTACGTCAGCGACACTCAGAGCTGGCCTTAAGATTCATGGATACCTTGTTCCGAATCACAGGAATGAGGCTTAGGCGCATGACCCGGAAACTTCTGAACAGTAACATGCTCCATAAGGGCTGACCGCTTACAACTGGATGAGGGGATGCACTTCCTGGTAACGGTCCGGGGAGCCACCAAGAGCAGGACTCGTTTTCCCCTTGGAGGAATTCTGGGCAATGATGGGCAAAGAACCCTTTGGAGAAAGGACCAGGGGCGTTTCTTTGGCTTTGCCCTTGAGCGAACCCTCCTGCCCTTTCAAAACACACTCCAGGTTTTGACCCGATTCGGATTGGGTGGTCATCGATTCAGACGAATCTAAGCGTTGGTTTGCGGACATCTGTCGCCTCCAGGGGAAAAAGTCCTCCCCCTCACCCCGCACATTCTGTCACAGAGAACCGCTGCAAGCAAACCCCGTAAGGAAAGGAAGAACGGTAAGGGCCACATACATCAAAAGAATTGAGATAAATTCTCGTCGAAGGGCCGATTTGGGATCCTGTTTTTTCTCCTTTTCCTGACTCATGACCTCTTTTTTCCCAGACGAAAACTCCTCGCCACAAACGTTCTTCCGACTACCAATAAAAGAGCACAGAGCAAGGCTCCCAATCCCTTGGGGATGACCTCCAATCCCAACGCAAGAACCGGTATGAGAACAGCAAGGAGCATGGGACCTCCACCCAGCTCGGGGGGCTTCAGATCGGCAGGATCCTGTGAAAAGGGAAGCTCTTTTATTGACGCCACTAAGAAAGGAAGAATCGTAAATGCCAGCCCCAGACCCAACAAGCTTGTAAGAAGAGCCGGTCCGAACCCCCGGAACCCAAAGTCCAAAAGGAACAACAGGAATTGGAGGCGAAGCATCCAAACGGCAAAGGAGAGGAGAACCCCTCGGCGACCCGTCCGAAGGGGATCTTCCGGCCCAAGCTTGGTCAGCCATGATCCCTCGTGATCCGTTGCATAGGGAACGAAGTGGAGGAGAAAAGGCAACCAGGCCAAAGGAAGGTTATGAACTAAGGCAAAAAAAAAGGGAATCTCTTGCTCTGAAATTCCTGCATGCATGGCCAGTAATACAACCGCGACGGGAAGCCCAAGCAGAGGGATTGCCCGAAGCCGGTAAGCTTGGTCGCGCCCCAATAGGATAAGGGTGTATTGAAGAATCCCCTTATCAGCGGCACCCACTCCAAAAAGACGAGCCAATACCGGAATCCTCATTCGTTTCTGCGGCCCTTCCCCCGGCCGCAGGGGGAGAACCGAAGTCATACCTTGGATCAAAAAAGGCGTAAGAAATAAACCAACAAGCAACCAGGCAAACACTCCCGGATCACGGCCATCCACAATCCACTGAGCCAGCCTCGCCCCCCAATAGGGCGGAAGAGAATGCAAAAGAGTTCGCCCCCCTGGAAAGCTTTGGGCACCCTGGAACATGGCCTGCAAACCCAACAGAGAGCCTAAAAATAAGCCTGACAACAAAAAGGTCTGAACTATGCTCGTAAAGGAAGCAAGCGCCGAAGGACCCCGCAGCTTATGAATTAGCTCCATCAGTGATGCAAGGATCCCAACCAATCCTCCCACAAGAAGAAGGGAGACTAGAGGGAGAGCCCAAACATAGGCAACACCACTGTTCCACATTCCCAGGATGGCAGGGGCCAGCACCAATCCAACATGGAAGAGGAGAAGGAGCAGGAGTGAATGTACCATTTTGACCGAGTTAAAAACGAAGGTTGGAATCGGACTCGTTAAAACAAAGTCTTCATCAGCCTTCCTCCGGTCCTTTCCCAGCACCTCCCCCAACATGGCTATCAAAGTGAGAACGATGGCAAAAGCCATATTACCAGCCAGAAAAGCAGTGGTTTCAACCTCTTGGTAGGTCAAAGCTGCAAAGGCAAACGTTAAGAAGCCCTGGGAAAACAGAGTCGGAGTCAAGGAAGAGGTCCCCTTCTTTCCTGACCGCCGGGCCCTTCCCAGGAGGTCCTGGGTCAACCATGAGACAAGCAGAGCCTGTCCTTGCCGAAAGGGAGGGATCCTTCCCCTCCTACGATCCCTATTGAATGGCCTCGTTCCTTTTTCAGGCTTAGGGTCGCCCATCATCCTCGAGCATATCCTCTTCATCGGGAATACGTCGTTTCAACTCGCGCAGCTCTTCTTCAAGAAGAGCAACTCTTCGTGTCAGCGAGCGAGAGCGATAGGTCAGCCTTGAGAGCCGCACTGAAAACTGGAGCGCAAGCAGCATCAGAAAGATTAAACCGCCAAAAAAAAGCGTGCTTGTAGGAAGGGCCGCTCCAATCAGATGAGTAAGCCAAACAAGGATGCGATAGTTGAGCGCTAAAACTAAGAGGCCCAAAGCCGTTAAGACCCAAAGAGCAGAATATTCTTCACGCAACTTTCGTTGCCTTACAAGCTCTAGAACACCCAATAGGATCAAAATCGAAACAAGGATAGCGACCAACCGTTGCCTTGGAGGGATGACATCCCCCACTTCTCCCGCGGCCTGAATTAATGCGAACATCACGAATAGAGTCCCCGCAAAGATCCCTTATCCAAGGGATGATCATCCATGGGACGCTGCCTTCGGTAAGGAGAGTTCCGGCGGATGGGCATCAAAAGCAAGCAGACAGCCATTCGGTAATAATAATAAAGTGCTTTCCAGCCTCCGTGCATCGTCTGACCATGCACCCTCGGTTTCATTACCACAGGAATCTCTCGAATTCGAATGTCCTTGCGGTGAAGATGAATAAGGACATCAATGTCTGGATAATCATCAGGGAAACCATCCGTACACAACTCCAGGATAGCCTTTTTGGAAAGGGCCTGAAATCCGGAGGTAGGGTCCGTTATTTTGGATCCAATCCAAAGACTCGCAACAAGAGAAAGAGGAAGTGCACCCAAACGGCGTAACCATCCAGTAGGAGACTTTCCCTCCAAGTAGCGGGATCCAATGGCCACATCACAATCACCTTGAATCACGGGTTGCAGCAGCCTGGGAATGAGAGCAGGAGGATGCTGGCCATCTCCATCCACCTGCACAACATAATCATAGTCGTGAAGCAGCGCGTAGTGATAACCCGTCAACAAGGTAGACCCATAGCCCAGATTATGAATATGGCTGACAACCTTACACCCATAAGAGGCAGCGATTTCAGGTGTCCGATCCGAGGAACCATCGTCGACCAAAAGGATGTCTTTTGGAGGGAACTGTTTCACCAAGGCCTCAAAAACTTCGGGTAAGCTTTGTTCTTCATTCATCGCTGGAATGAGAATGAGAACTCGGGAGGGCTTTGTAGAAAGCTCCGAGTCCAACTTGGCTGGAGAGGTTCCCGAAGGCATTTGAATTAATGACTCCGCTTTAGTTTCAGGTCCAAGCCTTCCGCCTTTTCAGTTTTTTCAAACAAATTTTGTAGTTCTGAGTAGCGCTTCGCCGGCACACGTTGAACATCCATTTGGAATGATCGGCGGACCACTAGTGATTTTCCATTCTTTTCCAAGACACATTCATAGCCGCCCAATCCGGGAAAATTGATCTTTTCCCCCTTGGGGATCCCATCCCACTCAAACCCTTTGGGTGCGAGATAACGGATTTCCACATCTCTTCCGCTGGGAGGATTGAGCAACATGTCAAACTTACGCTTGGAAGCTGCTGTTAAACGGGCAAGGCGGATGGGGCGGTAGGCGATCCGCACCCTAAAACCATCACCTATCTTCTCTGCCAAGTTCTTGACCTTGAAGTTCACTCTATATTGAACGGGAACCCCTAAGTCCTTCAGGTTGGAAAATTCAAAGTCCGTGATCTCCACCTGCCCAAAAATCGCTCCCAAACGATCTGCAAGTTTCTCCTTGCGCCGACCGGCTTCATTCCCAAAAACCTGGCGAACCGGCGGCCCAAAGTTAAGCCGAGGAAACCGCTTCATCACCACATCCGCATCCCCGTTGGCTTTGATCTGAATCGAATACTGGTACTGATCCCGATTTTGGAGAGGGTCGGTCCAGGGAACTTGCACAATGCGCCCCTTCCCACCTTCAACGAGAAGAACCTTTGCCCCCGCATCCATCAGTGGCAAGGTGCCTTTAGGATGATATTCGGCTGTCCCATCCAAGAACCCGCCCTTCAAGCCAGGTTGTTTGGGGACATAACTAATGCAGTGATTGAAGTGCTCCACAAGCGGGAGAGTTAAATCATCCTTTTCACGGACATTCTCACCTCGAATGAGAACAGGCCATGCCTTAACCCCGATTTCCGAAAGCATCGTATTGAGGAGAATGGCTTTGTCCTTACAGTCCCCATGTCGACGCCCAAAAATGGATCCAACCGAATAGGGTTTATAACCATGGACGCCAAACTCCCATGCCACATAACGCACATCGGTCACGACAAACTCATAAATCTTCCGAACCTTATCCTCCAAGGTTTTTTGATCCTTGGTCAGCTCCACTACTTTGTTTTTGATCTCGGGAGTAGGCGCCATTTGTTTTCGAATTAAGTTCCACCACCAAGAAGCAAATTCATCCCAAGTCCCATAAGTGGAGACTCGGAGCAAAGGACCTCTCTCACGCGGGCTGGGTGCTCTCTCCTCAATTTCTCTGCGCGGGATAGCGGGGATTTCATAGCGGAGAAAGCTCGAGCCATCTTCTAGCTGCTTTTTGGTCGGTTCAGGAACATCCCCTACTTTTTGGAAGTAATAGCGACGCCCTTTTTCAAGGATCAAATCCAGGACGGAGTGGTACATTCCCACAGGCTTCTGGGGAACAAACAAATAGGAGAGTCCAAAGTAATCCCCAAAGAAACTCCTCTCTCGATCATCGACCCTGGCCTTGACTTCCACATAATCCCCCGGTTTGATCGGGGGAAGATCAACCCAGTAGGCACGCCCCAAACGAGCGCGGGTCGAGCTCCCATCGGGATGAATCACCCGAGCTTCAAGAATACGAGCATCCTGATCTGAGCTGAAAAATGGGGGTCTATAGGTATCGAAGAGCCTCACTCCCTCCTCGTTGAGAATCTTCGCAACAAAGTGGACATAGCGACTTTGAGTCCCATCCCGATAGGCCCGAACCAAGGTATGTCGAAGCAAGTAATAGTGCGAATCTCCGGCCTTCTTTGCCCCTTTTGGAGTCCCCGGATCATGGGCAATCAGAGATTTACCATCAAACTCGAAGCCTGCATAAAAAGGTTTCTCCCCCTTTTTTAGAAACTCAAGATGCCTCCTCTCTTTTTTCAAATTTGGATCGAGACTCAAGGCTTTTTCCAAATAGCTAATCTGCAAGTCTGTTCGCCCTCTCATTGCAGCGATACGAGCCAAACCCAAATAGGCCTGTTCGTCTTCAGGACAAATGGCAAGTCTCCGATTCAAGGTTCGTTCGGCTCCATCCAAATCTCCCTCGGCAAGGAGATTAAACTGGAGGAAAAAAGGAAGCTCTCGGTTCTGGGGATGATCCCGCATGAGCCTTGCGAGGACAGCTTTGGCCTCCGCTCGCTTCCCACTCCGAAAGAGGAGCCTTGCGAGAAACTGCTGGGCCGAAACGCGAGCATCCAATTCCACTCGCTTCTTCGCATACACAAGGGCCTCTTGGATCCGATCCCGGTTTAACGCATAGCTCACTCCTCGTGCCAGCACGCTTTGGGAACGCTTTCCCTCGGGATCTTCGAGAAGTTGCTCCAATTCTCTTTCAGCAAGGAGGTCCAAATCCCGCCCCTCCAAATCTCGAATCTTCTCGATCCGAGCCCGAATGAAACGGGGATTGATTGCTAGAGCCTTGTCAACCCACATGGATGCTCGAGTCCAATTTTTCCGGAGAATCCGCTCCATCTCTCCCAGGTTACGCATGGCTTCGGCATAGCGGGGCCAAACTGCAACAGCCTTTTCCAAGGCATGGTATCGCGGATTCTCCTCTCGGTCTGCAGTAGATGCTCCCCTCTTGATTAAAGTGTAGGCATAGAGGAACCAGGCTGGGCCAAAGTCAGGGAGGAGCTGTGTCGCCCGAAGCGCGGCTTTTCGATCCCTTCGATTGGCCTCATCGTCGGAAGCCTTTTTGGCCAGCAAGTATCCAAGCAGGTAGGCGGCTTGCCCCGCCGCACGAGCCTCCTTCCCATCTGAAACCGTTAGCTTCTTCGTACGTGCCAATAGGCCTGAAAGATAACTCTCCGCTCCAATTCGAACCGCAACCTTGGGGGCGGGTTTTTCCAACCCCCGGATTCCTTTTAAAGCCTCGGGCTCGGCGGAAACATCCCAATTCGCGGGGATAGCCTTCCCGTTTGGAAAGGTTAAGCGCATTTGTGCCGCAAAGGAGGAGCTCTGCGTGCAGAGTTTGACAACGATCAAGTTACGTCCCCGGCGTGTTTGGAACCCCATTGCATCTTGATCCGGCCTTAGTGGGCGTTCTTGAATATCCCTCCGCGCAATTTCTTGCCCATTTACAAAAACAACAAAACTTCCCGTAGAACCAAGACGCAAGGCCAGAGACATCTTCTCATCCGTCGTCACCTGGAAGACCGCGTAAGCAAGGACCTGGTGGTTGGGACGCAATCTCGACCCTAAATCCAACCGAAACAGTGGATTGGAGAGCCTTACTCTTCGAAAGCCGACCTCTCGCTTTTTCCCTTGGATCCGGCGCGAGAGATCTAAGGGTTTGCCTGGAGCTTCCTCCGGAAAAAAACGCCGCCGAAACCCCGAACCCCTTTCATTGTCCAGCGGCCCAAGCACTTGAAAATCCTGGATATATCCAAGCGCACGCATTTCAGCTCTGGCCTTTTCCGCCTTTCCCAGGCGGAAAAGGTTTCGAGCCAAAGCATGGCCAAGGGCTGCATCCAAAATGGGTTGCTTGTGGAAAGCGGGGGCCTTCCTGAGGTCACGAAACTTCTCGATCAAATCCCCTCTCCGGTCCGTCACCTCAACGAGGCTTTCCGTGAGACCCAGAAGATACTCTGCCCTCGCTTCTTCCTTGCCATCAAGAGATGGCTTCTTCCCCAGATGATTGAGAGCTTGAAAGCACCGATCTAAGGCAGAAACATATTTCCCCTCACTTTTAAGGGTGAGGATCCCATGATCTACGTCGAAAAAAGAGGCCTCCTGAGCAGGAAGTCCTCTTCCAACCATGCTTCCAAAAGCGAAAATGAGGATTGAAAAGTAAAACCGCATGTCGTTCCTTCGTTGAAATTAGCTTTTACGGGAAGATTAGGAAATCGCCCCCCTGTCTCCAAGCAATCGGCCTCCTGCCTCCCATTATTCATGACCTCACTCGATCCGCCAGGCGTTTTTGCTCCCTCAGCACTCTAGCTCGAATTCCTCAAAATGCCCTTCCACCAACAAGGGTTCTTTTGCCCAAGAACTCAAATCTCTTGATCCGTTTCCTAAGAGAATTGCTCCAAAAAGGAAGCGGAATTCACCTGGGAAAAACCTATCGTGGAGCCTTTTCATCTGAATCTCGTAGGAAGTCCTCCTTGCCTCTTTAAATCATGACTATGATGCTCGCCCAAACGAGCCTTTTTTAGACTCAAGGCTCAATGCTGGGGATAAATGGGACAGAGGGGCGTGAAAGCAAGGAAATCTGTTGTTCATCAGGAGACACAATGAAACAGAAGGAAAACCAGGTCCATAGCATTGTTAGAGACCGCTACGCCGAGATAGCAAAAAATGCCCCTGCTCCCTCATCCAGCGGAGCCTGCAGCCCCGCCTCGGACTGTTGTGGAGGAGGCACAAAGGATTTGAATGTAGAACAAGTGGCCAACCTTCTTGGCTATACCCAGGAAGAACTCAAAGATATTCCTCAGGGTTCCAACATGGGCCTTGGGTGCGGAAACCCACAGGCCATAGCCTCCTTGCAAGAAGGGGAAACAGTTCTCGATCTGGGCTCAGGGGGAGGAGTAGACTGCTTCCTGGCCGCCAAGAAAGTCGGGAAAAAAGGCCACGTTATCGGCATTGACATGACCGCTGAGATGCTTGAAAAGGCCCGCGAAACAGCCCGTGAAGGGAATTTTGACAATGTTGAATTCCGCTTGGGTGAGATCGAACATCTACCGGTAGCTGATAACTCGGTGGACGTCATCATGTCCAACTGTGTCCTTAACCTTTCTCCAAGAAAACCCCAAGTTCTCAAAGAAGCTTTTCGTATCTTAAAAAAGGGGGGGCGGCTCGCTATTTCTGATGTAGTTGCAACTTCACCCCTTCCCGAAGAACTGATGAATGATCCGGATTTACTTACAGGCTGCATCACGGGAGCCGCATCCGTAAAAGATTTGCAATCCTGGATGGAAGAGGCCGGGTTCCAGGATATCCAAATCCAAATTTGGGATGAGAGCAGGAATTTTATCAAAGACTGGGCCCCAGGATCAGGCATTGAGAACTATGTTGTCTCCGCCCAAATTAAAGCAAAGAAACCGGGCGGTTGTTGCTGCGCATAGGAGGAAACCCAAACCTTAGTTGTTTGCCACCTACGACCTCAGGATGTCCCGGTTCCTGGGGTCCAAACCCTTTTCCATGCAGGTGTCCAAAGCCCTCTCTAGGACTTTGATGGACAAACTCTGATCTCATGAAAACCCGTAAGCTTCCTACACGGGTTGAGGAGTTGGATCAGCAGCAACCCCGATCTTGAGTGCCGAAAACCAGTCCAAGAAACGCCCGACATTCTTCCCCTTGAACAGGAGTCCATGCTGAGGAGCGAGCACATCAATCTCGAGCCCACGGACTCGGCGCACCCATGACTGCTTTGCTTCTTCTGAAGGCATCCACCTTTGGTGAAAACCCTCCATGTAGGGAAGGTGTGCCTCAAAATCTTCAACAAATAAGCTGGTCTTGGCACTTTCCGGAACCAATGCGGCACCAATATCTCCAGAGAAAAGAACTTTGGCCTCAGGGTCGTAAAGGGAGAAGTTTCCGGAAGAATGCAAATAATGCGCAGGAATGAATTTCAAGGACCTTCCAGAGGTGAAGCGAAGATCCATCCCTTCGTCTGGAATGGGTTGGAAAGTGGCTTGCGGATCAAAGTGCGAGACAAAGCCCGTCCAAAGCCAGGAAACGAAAATGCTTATTTCGCCGGGAACGATCGATCGCCAGAGAGGAAGGGAGGAACTGACATCGGGATCTTGGTGGGAAAGAAACATGTAGCGGATCATTTTGGGATCCACCCTTCCTGTTAAAGCACCCAACATCGCAGGAAACACCTCGGATCCACCGGGGTCGATCAAAAGAGCCTCCTCCCCATCGATCACAACAAATTGGTTTGTATCAATAATCTGTTCGGGACGATCAGGATCCTGACCGAAGGCTAACCAGCGGCGGTGAGCGCTGCGATAGAGTGTTTCGTGTTTCATCCTGTCATCCTCGAACGGCTTTCTTTTTGTGCATTTCGAATCGCCCGTTTTGTCTTAAAAAGCATGTTCTGGAGAGTTCGGCAGTCGCTCCGCATCCTTTCGGCGACCTGCACAAAATCTGTTTCATGATCCCGAATCCCGGTGGCCTCAATTGCAACTCTGGTGGCAATATTCTCCATGCGAATCAAGACCTCCTCCAAATCCTGTGAACAGTTTCTAAGAGCATCCAAGAAGCCTAAGATGGCAAAAAAGCCACTTTCGATTTCGGCCCTTGACCGCTCGATGGCAAGTCGGCAAAGCTCCGCATAAGGAGACTCTTCGGCTCCCTCCTCCCCTCTTTCCTCTGAGGAAACCTTCGCCAAAAGATTCACGCTCGCGCAAAAGCTGCATTCCTTCCGCTGGAGAACTAGGAGTTCAGCATTTTTCCGGTACGTTTTGGATCGGAGATTCTGGATCTCGGCATGAGCTTGTTGGAGTTCCTCAGAAACTCGACGGGTAAATTGAGTCAGAACCGAAACAGTTCTTCCTGCCTCTCCTGCCCGAAACCCGGCAAATCCAGCATTGTAAGAAAGAAAGGAGAGGTTCTTCGCCAGAGTCTGAAGCTCCGCCAACTCTTCAAAGGCCAGAAGAGCCAGGTTTGTTGCCGAAGGCTTTGAATCCACGGCCTTGCTTGTCAGCATTGTGAGGGTTGTCACAGGCAGCACTCCTACTTCACCCCAAAAGGAAAAGGGGTTGTGTCTCTATCGGAGTGAAAGCAAGAGGGACTTTACGAATCTACCGGACTTTCCTGGTCTTTCATCCAATCCCCCCGCCTCTGAACCTTTTAACGCAATTCTTTGCCGGAAAGGCTTCCGTCGCCATCAAGGTCGGCATCACGTAGAACCCTTGTGGTATGGGAGACCAAAAAGGGCGAAATCCGTCCCAAGGCCCTTTTGATCTCGCGTGCATCCAGCCGAGTATCGGCATTGAGATCGGCTCCAGCCATCCCAAGCGGTAGAGGGCGAAGTTTGGGGGCTGGAACGGCCTTTAGGGTCTTGTCGAATACGACCAACAGGGGGAGTAGGGGTTTGAGCTCCTGGATGGAGAGAAAACCGGAGAGGTCCTTGTCCAGATCCGAAAAGTTATTGGCTCGATTCCCCAGGAGAGGTTTGACTGCGGACCACTCCTTAGGACTGATACGCTCGTCTAAATCCATATCCAAAAGCCCGAAAAACCTCTGGAGTGGGGGCGGAAGCTCAAGGAGACGAGAAATCCCAAACCTCGACCGACTCATGGCTTTTGGGGCAAGGACGATCTCTCCACCATAAGAGCTTTGGGTTTTGAACCAGCCATCGAACTCTTCGAAGGTGACAAACCCATTTCGGTTTTTATCCATTTCTCGATGGAATACCTTTCGGTTGCAGCGCCCCCCCAAGGAATCGAGCGCTTCGAAGAGAGAAATCCGATCATCCCCGTTGGCATCACAAGCAGCAAAAAGATCCCGGGACATACTTTTGCGATAAACCCTAAATACCGTGGGGCGGGAGGGAAGAGGCTTGCTGGATGTAGGCTTCTTTGGCGAGGTTGAGGGGGAAACCGCCTCTGGAGTCACAAGCGGTTTTGCAACGGTGGCCTGAGCCTTCCCATCGACAGATAAGAATCCCAATGCGATCAAAGCAATCGTTGCGTTGCGCGTAGCCTTCATCCCTTTTTCCTCCCCCAAGGAGTCCAATCCCCAACAAGAGACCAGACTTCATCCACTCGAACTATACTCGAAAAGATGGGGTCGGGAAGCCCAAGATCCATGCTTCTAAAAAATCCCGGGATTCCAAAAAACTATCCTTAGGGGATAAATACAGATTCTGTTCCCAGTCCGACCTGGCTGGCGCCCCTCGCTTGGGCATCTTCAAAAGCCGATGGCATCGAACCGAAACAGCCAATTTCGACTTTCAGCCCCATACCGGCCAAGTACTCCACAAGGGGAGAAAGTCCCGGATCGGTGCTTGCAATGACAACTGCATCCACACGTGAAGAAAGGGCAAGGGCATCCGTGGAAAGCCGGACGAGCTTGCGGGCCCGATCCTCTTCTTCGATCAGGGTATCAAACCCTTGAGAAAGAAGGATCTTACGACGATTCTCAGGGAGACTCCCCTGGTACCCAATTGTTCTCGGGTTTTGCCGACCCTGGAGGAGTTGTTCCAAAAGCCCATTTGCGCTTAGGTGGCCCCCAAAATCTTCTTGAGCTCTTCTTTCCAATTCATCCAGGTCTACCAAGAGGGCCACTCTTTGACTATTGCGATGCTGAAGGGGGACTGGAATCGATGGAACCCTTTGCCCTTGTGGAGATCTGGAGCGGCTCGAATCCCTGGATCCTTCATTCCGCTCCCCACGACGCCCACGATCTCGGTCCCGACCACGACTCTGGCTCCGATCTCGACCTCGACCTCGGTCCTGGTCTC
>JALSSW010000027.1 GCA_026984035.1 Planctomycetota bacterium | reverse complement strand
CCCTTGGGTTCGGAGAGATCCCAAATGGCTTTGCTCAGGAGCTTGGTCTCATCCAAAACTTCCGCAAGGTTTTTATTGAGCTCGAGCCCTTTGGCAACGATGCGGATATCGGTGTCCAAGCCATCCTTGGAAGGAGTTCCTGTCCAAACTGTCCCCTCAAAAAGGAGGTCGGCTCCCAGGGCCCGGCCTTTGAGACCGATCAAATCCGTCCGAGTCTTTTCCCCGTCCCCATGGATGAAGACCGAGCCATGCACCTGCTGAACAGGGGTGGGGAAGGGGCGAAAGAGCCCTTCGGCCCGGGCAAGGTCGATCCGAATGTCGTAATGAAAACTTGGATCCTTGGGTGCATACCATCCGAGAAAATCCAGGTTGGCCTTTCCCCTTGGAGAAAAAAGTTCCCATTTTTGGTCGAAATCCGCCCGCATTCCAACCAGCCCGCTTCGAAGTTCAGGATCCAAGTTCAGCTCTTCGGCAACAATGTGGATCCCACCGGGTGCCCCCTCGCCGAACTCGAAGTTTCCCCTTGCTTGAATCTTGGATTCCTTGGTTCCCGTTCCTGAAAGGTCGAAGCGAACCCCCTTGCCGTCAATGTGGATGATGCCCCCCAGGTTTTGCACCCGGTAGGGGAATCCGGCCCATTTTGCAGAAGCACTCTTGGGGCGAATCTCCACCATAAAGGAAGTGCTCTCGGAATCGGCGAAGGTTCTGATTTCACAATTCAAATCGGCATGGCCCTGGGGAGCGTATTCGTCATAGGTTTTTGCCCCTCCGGCGAAGGCATGTTCAAGAGCATTTCGGATTTCCGGGCGAAAGGGGACATCCTTTCCTTGGATGGAGAGGGATGTAAGAGTTTGTTCTAAGGAAACGATGTCTCCTTGGATTTGGAAAGATCCTCCCAGGGGGCTTCCGCCCCGAATGTTCACAAGCCGAACAACGGCATCGCGCACCTGGATTTGACCGTGAACTCTGTTCAGGGGATAGGGAAAGCTCGCCCCTCGCTTCCCCTTTTTCCCCTGGACGAATCCGAGGAAGGTGGCTTCTAAGTCTTCAAGGTCAATATCGAGTTGGAGTTTGGGTTCCTCACTTTGCTTCGCGAGACCGCTGCGAAGAAAGAGGGAGAGGTTTGCTCTTCCTCCCCGAGTCCGGAAGGCTTCAAGGACTTCCCTTGTGGCCGGAATAGCCCGTAGAGCTTTTGTGAGTCTTGCGTCCAGGAGAACCCTGTGAGCACTTGCACTCAATCGTAGGGCCTCTTCGGCGAGCCCGGGATCCTTTAGCTCGAGGGAAGCCATGACTTCGTAATCGGTTCCCTTCCGGGAAGCCTTAGCTTGGAGTGTATTGGTTTTGGAGGAGTAGGAAACGGCCCCTTCAAGACCGGTCAGAAGGAAGGGGAGAGTGGGGGGAAGAATTTGAAGTTTTTTAAAGGTCGCCCTTGCTCCGAAGGACACTCCTTTTTCTTTGGAATAGTCGAGCCAAAGGGTGGGGTTCATACTCCCGGAGAGATCATGTTTTTTGAGAAATGCCTGGGCTTGAGGACCGAGAGATCCACCTCCCTTTTTGTCGAAATGAAAGGTCTGGGTGGTGGCGAGAAGCCTGAGGGTCCCCTCTTTTGTATCAGCCCTTCCCTGGATATGGAAAACCCCCTTAAAAGGATGTGGACAGGAACCTTCCAAGAAGAGAACAGACTCTTCTCCTTGTTGGGGAACTGCCTTGAGCTGGATGGGATTGAGAACCAGAGGGGGGCGCTTGTCTCCGGGAAAATGAATCCGGAGAGTCATTCCCTCAATCTCGATGGCGGGCGGGGGGGCATTGGGAGGACCTTTGGTGGCTGTGAGTTGGTCAAGATTCAGGAGTTTGTTCAGGTCGATAGGGTTGTCGTCGCCGAGGTGGAGGTCGATTTCAGGGCTTTGAATGTGGATGGTTTGGACCTCACCGATGTTGGAAATGGGATTCATGGAAACCCCAATGACGATTTCCTTGACCTTGAGAACCTCACGTTTTTCTGTTTTCCCCTGCTTCTTGGTTCCGAGTGAGATGTCCTTAACCCGTACTTCTCCACCGATGGGGTCGACGGAGACTTCTCCCAAATGGAGCTTGCCGCGGATCCATTTGGAGACGACGTCTTGCACGTAAGACCGTGGAACCCCTGTTTCTTTCAGGACAATCCAGGTTGCGCCGACCAGGAGAACGAAGAAAATCAGGAGCTGAAAAAAGAGGCGTTTCTTCTTCATCCTCCCTCTCTGCCCCTTTCCGAAGGGTTTTCCGGCGAATTCGTGGTTTTTGCTATTGCTTGCATTCGGTGTTTTCCGTATTTACCAAGCCTCTGATTGCCCTTTTGAGCTCGCGGAGGTCGAGTTGGGGTCGGTCAGAAAGGAAACACCTTTCCTTTTCCCCCAGTTTCATTCAATACACAAGGACAATGATCATGGCAGCAAAAAAGAAAGCCAAGAAGGCAACGAAGAAGAAAACCGCCAAAAGAGGCAGCAAAAAGGCAGCCGCTCCCGTGGAGATGATTATCTCCAAGAGCCGGACCAAGAGGGCTGTGGATCTTAAGGTTTCTTCGGAATTTTATGGGGCCCTGGAAACGAAGGTTCGCGACCTTCTGGCCAATGCCGAGGCGCGTGCGGTCGCGAACAAGCGGGCCACCTTGCGCCCTCAGGATCTGTAAGGGCCTGAATCGAAAAACCCCTCCTCTGGGTTTTTCTCCATAGAAAGCCCCCGGGTTCTTCCAGAGCCAGGGGGCTTTCCCTTTGGGCGAGAAAGAAGATGTAAGCTGAAGAGCGATGTTTACTCCTCCATCTCGATCAACAAGGCCCCCGCGTCCACAGTGTCTCCCGCTTTGGCATGGAGGGCTTTGATCTTGCCTCCTGCATGGGCTCTCAGCTTGTGTTCCATTTTCATGGCACTCAGGAGGATGAGTTCTTCCCCTTCTTCTACTTCTTGGCCTTCTTCAACCAGAATGGCGAGAATGGTTCCCGTAAGAGGAGCTTCGATCTTGTGAGGATCCAACTCCACTCCCTCCCGTTCTCGGACGGAGGAGGCTGAGGGGAGCATCCAAGTCCGACCCTTGATCCTGACTTGGATCCCCTTGGGGGTCGCGGTGACGAAAAAACGGATCCGCCTTCCATCAGGGGTTTCCAGGACATCGCCTCCACATTGCATGGGAAAGGCCCGGACTTCGATTCCTTTTGTTTCAATCTGAACTTGGAAGCGGTGTTCGCCGAGGGGACGGGCGGAGAGGCGGAAGTCCTCTTCACCGACAAGGATGCGATCGGGGTAGGGAATCATGAGCGACCTCTTTGGAGGATGCGGAAACCGTCGTCGATGTTCCAGGGTGAATTCCTATCGCCTTCTTTTGAGTGGGGTCCGGCTTCCTCCGATCCCAAGCCGGATCGGCCTTGAGAAAGCAGGCGCCCCAGGGCAGCGGCGACCAGGATCTCTTCAGGGGGGACTTCGTTTTCTATGGGTTCGAGGAGTTCGCTGTGCACTTCGAGAAAGTCGGTGCGAAGGGCAGCCCCGGTGAATGCCGGATGGCGGATCAGGGAGAGGAGGAAATCTACGTTGGTCGGGAGGCCGAGCCAGGCGCATCGCGAAAGGGCGAAGTCGAGCCGGGAGAGAGCGCGGTCGCGGTCCTCGGCATGGGTGATGACCTTGGCTAGGAGAGAATCGTATTCTATCGGGATGTTCATGCCTGGGTAGACGCCGCTATCAATCCGGACGCCGGGGGCATCGACTTCAGCACAGATTGATAGGAGTCCCCCGGAGGGCATAAAACCATCGAGAGGATCCTCGGCACAAACACGGGCTTCGAAAGCGTGCCCCTGCGGGTCGATGATGCGTTGAGGGGCGAGGGCATCCAAAGGCACTCCTCCCGCAATTTGGATTTGGGCCTGGACCAAGTCGATTCCCGAGACGAACTCTGTGACCGGATGTTCCACCTGGAGGCGAGTATTGACTTCGAGGAAGTAAAACGATTGCTGCTCATCCAGAAGGAACTCCACCGTTCCTGCTCCCTTGTATTGAACGCCTTCGACCATGGCGAGGGCAGCCTCTTGGAGGTCGAGCCGGGTCTTGGGGGAGACTGCGGGGGAGGGGGATTCTTCGATGACCTTTTGGTGGCGACGCTGGACCGAACACTCTCGTTCGGGGAAGGCGACAGCGTTTCCCTTGCCGTCTCCGAGAACTTGGATCTCAATATGCCTTGAGGGGTGGATGTATTTCTCGAGAAGCATGGTTCCATCGCCGAAGGCTTGTTCCGCCTCGAGCTTGCCCGCACGGAGCCCTGCCAGGAACTCTTCTTTTTTCTGAATGAGTCGCATCCCCCGACCCCCGCCTCCTGCGGAAGCTTTGACCAAAAGAGGGAAGCCGATCTCCTCGGCGGCTTTAAGGAAGGATGCTTCGTCCGCACTCCCTCCTTCGAAGCCCGGGACGACGGGGACGCCTTTTTCCTGGGCCTTGAGACGGGCCGCCCGTTTGGAACCGAGAAGGTCCATGGAAGCAGGGCTGGGGCCGATAAAGCAGATCCCTTCTTCTTCACAACGGCGGGCAAACTCCGCGTTCTCCGCCAAAAAACCGTACCCTGGGTGGATGGCTTGCGCGCCCGATTCCTTGGCGGCTCGAAGGATCTTGTCGATGTCCAAGTAGCTTTCCCTCGGGTCGGCGGGACCGATGGGAAGGGAGCGGTCGGCAATCATTGTGTGCTTGGAGAGCTTGTCGGCGTCGCTGTAGACGGCGATGGCTTCGGCTCCGGCTTCTTGGATCGCTCGGAGGACACGTACGGCGATTTCGCCTCGGTTGGCGACGAGAATGCAGTCGAAGGGACTCGGCTTCATGTTTTCTCCGGAAACCAGGAGGGTCTGCGTCGTTCGAGGAAGGCGGAAAGGCCCTCTTGAGCTTCCTCGCTTCCTCGGATTTTGGCGATGGCCTCCGCGCAGCGGGGGATGTGACTTTGCGGTGCTTGTGGGCTGAGGGATTGGGCCAGCTCCTTGGCGGCTTTGAGGGCCATGGGGCTTCCACGCAGGAGGTCTGCGAGGCAGTTTTCGATTTCGTCACCCAGATCCGCTGCGGGGACGGAGCGAAAAACAAGCCCGAGGCGAGCAGCTTCGACGCCATTGAAGCGGCGCCCCAAAAGGAAGAGCGCACGGGCGCTTCCAGGACCCAGCTTCTCGATGGCAAAAGGAGAGATCACCGCTGGAATGATTCCGAGACGAACCTCTGTGAATCCGAAGATGGCGTCTTCGGAAGCGATGGCAATATCGGATGCAGCAACAAGCCCTGTGCCTCCTCCGAGGGCAGCCCCATGGACCTTGGCAATTACCGGTTTGCTGCAATCATGGATGGCGAGGAACATCTCGGACATTTGAAGAGCCGACTGGACATTCGCTTTTTCGTTTTCCCTACCTTGGGAGCGCATCCAATCGATGTCCGCTCCCGCAGAGAAGCTTTTTCCTGCTCCCGTCAAGAGGACGACCCGAACGCTTTCATCAACAGAAGCCTGGTCGAAGGCTTCCTTCAGGTCGGAAATGACCTGGGCGTTGAATGCATTGTGTTTTTCGGGGCGGTTCAGGCGGATTTCGAGGACTCCCCGGGCATCCTGCTGGAGATGGAGGGTTTCGTAAGCCTTGGTATTCATAGAAATTTCCTGAGAGTTACTCCTTACATGCGAAAAACAGGCGCGCGCCAATCCGGGGTCGGGGCGTTAAACGCCATGGACAAGCTGAGACCGAGTACCTTACGAGTGTCGACAGGGTCCAGGATACCGTCATCCCAGAGCCTGGCTGTGGAATAGTAGGGGCTGCCTTCCTCTTCGTATTTTTGAAGGATGGGGGCTTGGAGTTGTTCCTCTTCTTCGGGGGTCATGCTTTTTCCTTGGCGGGCGAGCTGGTCCTTTTTGACGGTGAGAAGAACACCAGCGGCCTGTTCTCCTCCCATGACCGAGATCCGCGCGTTGGGCCACATGAAGAGCAGGCGTGGTTGGTAGGCTCTCCCGCACATTCCGTAGTTTCCCGCCCCAAAGGAACCACCAAGGATGATGGTGAACTTAGGCACGGGGGCCGTGGCCACTGCCTGCACCATCTTGGCTCCGTCCTTGGCGATCCCGCCCGCTTCGTATTTGCTGCCGACCATGAAGCCTGTGATGTTCTGCAGGAAGACCAAGGGTGTTTTTCGCTGGGAGCAGAGTTCGACAAAGTGGGCGGCTTTTTGGGCGCTTTCCGAGAAGAGGATGCCGTTGTTGGCGACAATGCCTACGGGGTAGCCATGGATGTGGGCGAATCCGGTGACGAGAGTTGTTCCGTAGAGGCTCTTGAACTCGTGGAAGATGCTTCCATCCACCAAGCGGGCAATGACCTCTCGGACATCATAGGGTTGTCTTGGGTTTTTAGGGATCACCCCATAGATCTCTTCGGGATCGTAGGCCGGAGCTTCGGGAGGCTGCGTTGCCACCTGGAGAGTTTTTCGCAGATTGATATGGGCAAAGATGTCTCGGCAAAGTTCGAGGGCGCTCTCCTCGTCCGGGGCCAGGTGGTCGACGACCCCCGATGTGCGAGCATGCAAATCGCCTCCTCCCAGGTCTTCGGCACTGACTTCCTCACCCGTGGCAGCCTTCACAAGGGGGGGGCCTCCGAGGAAAATGGTTCCCTGGCCTTTGACGATGATGGTCTCATCACTCATGGCGGGGACATAGGCGCCCCCTGCGGTACAGGATCCGAGAACGCAGGCGATCTGCCGGATCCCCAGGGCGGACATTTGTGCTTGGTTATAAAAAATTCGCCCAAAATGATCCCTGTCGGGGAAGACCTCAGCTTGAAGGGGGAGGAAGGCCCCTCCCGAGTCCACCAAATAGAGGCAGGGAAGATGGTTTTCGAGGGCGATCTCCTGGGCCCGGATATGCTTCTTTACCGTCATGGGGAGGTAAGAGCCTCCCTTCACCGTTGCATCATTGGCGACAAACATGACTTCGTGGCCATGGATACGGCCGATACCTGTGACCACACCAGCGGAGGGCGCCTTGTTGTCGTAGAGTCCCCATGCAGCCAGGGGCGAGAGTTCCAGGAAGGGACTCCCCGGATCGATGATGCGATCGATGCGCTCCCTCGCAAGGAGCTTTCCCCGCGAGTGGTGGAGTTCCACAGCTCTTTCCGAGCCCCCCTGCCGAACCTTCTCCGCGTTTTTTCTCAGATCTTCAGCGAGCGCCTTGTGAAAGGCTGCATTTTCCTGAAATTCGGAGCTGCTGGGGCGAACATGACTTTGAAGGCGTGTGCTCATCGACTTGTTTCCATCCTGTGATCCTTTGGGGCCAACCTTTGGGCCACAGGATGAACTTTGCCTTCGCCTCAGGGAATTTCCAGGGAAAGGGAAAGGCTCTTGCCTGAAGAACCCCCCGGGAGGGCCCAGGGGCGGAGTTTGAGCCCAGGAAGGGAGGGGGAGATGGAGGGGGAAAAGAGGTCAATAGGACCCTGCTTCGGCAGGGTTTTACTCTTTCCCGCTATAGAGGGATCCCGCGTAAGCATCCTCCTCGTCTTGCATGGAAGCCATGTCTTCCTCGCTGTGGAGATAAGGGTTCTCCTCAGCGTGATCGGCCATTTCTTCGGAAGAGGGTTTGAGTAGTTCCTGAATCTCAACTTGGGCTTTGATGCGGCGTTTCCGACGGCCGAGGCCCCAAAAAATGCCAAAAAGCAAAAGGAGAGTGATGGGGCTTAGGGCAATTGCTTTCTGGGTCAGCGGATCCTGTCGCCGGAGCCAGCTCAATGAGGAGCGAAACCAAAACAAAGCCTTGTTTTTTGCTTTCCTGAAGAAGTCGCCCAATCCGGGCCCTGCGGAATTCGCTTCCAAGGATGTCCGAAGAGCGGGAGCGAGGGGAGTTCCGGCGAGCCTTTTGGACTCTTCTTGCAAGGTTGCAATGGCTTCTTGGGTTCCCAAGGCCCCCAGACGTTGGATCGCGTAGCGTTGGAGAGCCTGGTTCCGCGAACGGAGGGCCTTGCGCAGGACCTTTACTTCGTCCCCAGTTTTGAGTTTTGGAGAGAGTTCCTGGAATGTGTAGACCAGGGCCTGCTGGAAGCGGCTTCCTCCTGCTGGGGTGAGGGCCAAGTGGTCCAAGCTTCGGGGGTCGCCTTGATCATGGATGAGGAGGAGGGCTTGGCTGCGATCCATCGCTTCATCTTTTGTCCAGGTGTCCACCAACTGAACCAGAGTTTTCAGATCCTTCCCGCTGAGGTTCTTTGGGTTCTGTCCCTTGAGGGCATAGAGCCGGACCCTGGCATCGGAGTCCATAAAAAGAGCCCGTAGGAGTTTCCTCGATTTCGCGGTCCCCAGTCTTGAGAGGGCGTATGCCGACGCTCGGCGCAGAAGCGGATTTTGATCGTCTCTGATCCCTTTTTCGAAGAGAGGGGCAGACTTTTGGTCCTTGAGGGTTCCCAAGGCTTCGATGGCCAAGGCTGCGATCTCGGGAGTTTCCATTCCGGCATAGGAACGGAGAGTCTCGAGGTTTTTTGAGCTCTTGGCGGCTTGAATGGCGAGTTTGGCCTTCGCCGGATCCGTTTCGAGAGAAAGGGTCCTGAGGATTTCTTGAAGAAGGGCCGGATCCTCTTGTGTGGCTAGGCTCGGATGTGAGCTTGCCGTCAGGGTTCCCAGGGCTTTGGAGAGGGTACCCCAAAAAGGCAGGCTCCCTTCAATGTTTTGGAAGCTGAGACGAGAAGCGCCTGGTTGCAACTCTTGGACTTGGAAGGTGACTCGGTTCGGGATTCCTCGCACACCGAATTCAAGCCCCGATAGAGCGCCCGCAATTGTCGTGGATCCGGGAAGATCCAAGGTGTTTCCAACCAAATCGAGGCCTCCGAGGTCAAAGCCAGGAGTGGAGAGGAGGAGGTAATCTTTCTGGATTTCGATTTGGAGCTTACCCTTGCTTCCTATCCAAAGGAGTTGGGCGAAAGGAGCTTCACCCAAGCTTGTTTGACTTTTGTGTTCCTTAGCTCCTGCTGCACGGAAGGATTTTCGGACAGCGATGGGGTTTGTGATGGGAATAAGAACGCCTCCCCCCTTCTGCTCGGGGAGGGGGCCCAGCCAAAGGATCTCTCGACCCATGGAAGAAGACCAAGCTTGCTTGTCCTGATCGCCCAGGGATCCAGCGAGGGTTTCTGCTAAGGCCGGAAGGAGGGGAAGGGGGTCCGGAGTCTGCCCATAGGCCGGGAGTTCCTTCAGCCATGTTTCCCAATTCTTTGCAGTCCAAAGCCATGATCGGTTTTGGATTTGAGGGATGCTACGGTGGGATTTTGCAGCTTGGTCTCCGGGAAGCTTAACCTGTGTCTTGCTGGAGCTGGTCTTTGCGGATCCAAGGAGAATCCATTCTTCCGAAGAGCTTTGGAGGTTTTTCTTTAAAAGGATCGCTTTGGAGGTTCCAAGGGGTGACTTGATGATACGCCGGAGAGTGGCTCCGAGAGGGGCCTGGAGGAGAGTCTTTCGAAGCCCTAGAGGACGGAGAAGAACGAGGATTTTTTCGGGATCTTGGGGTGCATTCTTCCAGAGGGAAGCCAGGTCCGGATCCAGGAACAGGTTTCCCGCTTCGCCCGCTTGGAGGCGGAGGGCGTTTTGGATGGCAGCTTTGTGGTTGGAGATCCAGATGCGCCCCTTTGTTTGTGTCATCGCCCAATCGGCTTTTCCCGAAAAGGGTGAGGGGATAATGCGGATGGCTGCCCGAGGTTGTGTCGTCTCCGGTTTCCCGCTGGGAGAAGGGGAGGATTCCGTGAAGGAGATGAGGATGGTTCCTTGGGGATACTGTCCCTCTGAACCATGGAGGAGGGAGACTTCCACAGCAGTCCAGCGTTCGGGCGAAGAACCCATTGCTTTTCTGGCCCATGTCCGCCAGGAAGAGGCAAGCTGGTCCAAGTTTCCCGGCAATTGAGTGAAGAGGCTTGGAGCTTTCCCGTCCTTCAGGGGAACATGCACATAGAGCCATGAATTTTCCGGGATCATTGGGGGCTTGGGAACTGAGAGGGCTGTGCGGGAAGGGGCTCCGATCTTGGGCTTGAGGCTTTGCTTTGCCCCTAGAGGGGCGAGGCATAAACCGACCGAGCACAGGGTGCTGATCAGGTTGCGTCTCATGGGTACGTGGGTGCTCAAGCGCCCTTTTTCTTGCAATTCCAGCATGATCATCTCCGCCAATCCCGGTTTTTTGGTTCCGCAAGCTTTATCGGGCGAGGGAGTGGAAAAGCTGGAGAGTTTGAGGAAGAGAAGAAAAAAAGGCGGAGGGCCAGGGGGATGAACGAAGGCCTGCCTCTGACCTTCTACCCTGCCCTCCAGGGGAATTCCTTGACGGCATCAAGAGGGCGATGGAGATCACCGACCCTCCAAGCCTTCATCCAAGCTCAAAGGGCTCCTGCGTGCCTCTAATGATGATCTCTATCGTTTGCCGTCGAGTGGTTTCGCCCTTCCCTCAGGGTAAATGGTGAGGGAAAGTGGGTGACGAAGCCTTAACTCTTTGAGGAGTTCCCATTTAAATTGTTTGTCAATCCAATGATTCCCCAGCCAGTGCCAGGAAACTGGAGGCCTTTAGAGCAAGGGGCATGCCTTGAGGGTGGATTTTTTTGGGAATTCTTAAGATATTTTATTTCAATCACTTACAAGCCGTCTTTCTCGTTTGAGGTACATGGGAACGCCACAATGTGAACGAACGTTCACATTGTGGCGTTGGGAATTCTTCTAGAGCTGAAGATTTAAGGGCAGAGCTCGATGTTATCCATCCAGCTCTTGTTGGTTTCCTGGACCAGCCAGAGGCCACTTCTCTGGTTCAGGGGGACATCGATGTCCCTATGACTCCAGGTGGATCCTCCCACGGGACGCCAATAGAGATCGTCTTGGGGTTGCCCCGAGGCGTCCAAGCTGAAAGTCAGAAGGATCTCGTAGCGGGTTCCGGCTGTGAGCTGGATGGGGGTAGGACTTCCTGTGGGATTGCTCGATGTGTCAAAAATGGCAATCTTGTAGGTTTTGGGGCCCAATCGCTGACCTGGTCGGAGTGAGCAGCGGCCCCCCTCATCGAGTTCGAGTTCAAAGTTGAGGCTGGCAGGAAGGCTCTCGGAAAAAAAGGCTTCTCCGTTTTCAGCCAACTCTCCCCGCTGTCCGCCTTGGGTGTCGGCTACCAGGCTGAGGCCGGTGGTGACGCTCATGTCCGGGAGGACGGCGTTGTTGATATTGGTGAGATTGTCAAAATTCTCAGTGATGAGAACAAAGCCAGCACTGAGAAGGAGAAGGGGTAGGGCAAAAAAGATGGTACGCATTTGACTCCTTTGTCATGAGGTTAAACTTCCCATGGCATCGGAGTTTTAGGCGCACAGCCTTTAGCGGTTTTTTGGGAGGCAGGGAATTTTTTGGTCGGGGAGCTCAAAAAACCAATAGGAAGCCCATGTGGGGCACCGTCTTGAGGAGCCGGCTTGGGGCCACATTCGGGGCAGGCTTAGAGGCCTAAATCTCGAATTCGTTTTTGCAGCCAACGGCGTGAAATCCCCAGAGCCCGGGCGGTTCGTTCACGGTGGCCTTGATGCTGGGAAAGGGCCTCCAGGAGGTTTTGCCGCTCAAACTCTCTGAGGGCTTTTTTGAGATCTTGGGGTTCTGCAGGGGCAGTTTCGTAGGGGAGGTTCTGTCCTCCCAAGAGGAATCTTGGATCCCAATCCCCTTCATCCGAGAGAACCAGGGTCTTTTTGATTCGGTTTCGGAGCTCTCTCAGGTTTCCCGGCCATGCCTCCCTTTGGAGTTGTTGGAGGATCTTCGAGGGAAGCTTGGGGAAATATGGATAGCGCTCTTCTTGGAGCATACTTTGGATCAGGGGGAGGATGTCAGGGCTTCGCTCACGAAGGGGGGGGAGTTCGAGGGTGACACCCGAAAGGCGGTAATAGAGTTCGGGGAGAAGCGTTCCTTGGTCGAGGCCTTTGCGGAGATCCTGACTTGTGGTGCAGAGAATGCGGGCGTTGAAGGGAAGAATGTTTTTCCCTCCTAGGGGGCGAAAACTGCCGGATTCGATCGCACCCAGAAGGAGGCGTTGTCCTCGGAGGGAGAGTGCCATGGGGTTTTGGAGGACAAGGGTCCCTCCTGCGGCCAAATGAAACTGGCCGGCTCTGTCTTCCTGGGCACCCGTAAAGGCCCCCCGAACATGGCCAAGGAGTTCGGATTCGATGAGCCCTTCTTGGAGGGAGGCGCAGTCCACGAGGACAAGAGGTCCAATTCCACGAGGAGAGAGTTGATGGATGTGTTTGGAGAGAGTTTTTTTGCCGGTCCCGGTCTCTCCCTTCAGGGTGAGAGGGAGTTCCGAGGAGGCAAAGCGCTCTACGAGAGGCTTCAATCTGCGGATGGCGGGACTCGTTCCGGCCAAAAGGGGGCAATTGGGGGCCTCGGGGTTTTTGGTGGCCTTTTTTTTTCTTCTTTTGCTTTGCGGGCTAAGGAGGATGGGACCCTGGAGGATGGGTTGTAAGAGATCCAAGAACTCCTGCAATTTCTGAATATCCTTGGGGCCAAATCGGAAGTAGCGGTTTTTAGAGCCCAGGCAGAGGAGCAATCCATGATCTTTGGAAGTGACCCGAATGTGGCTTTTCCAGGTGCGGTTGATGTCGATGCTCAGGTCCTCTCCGATCCCGGGACCGAGGTTCAAAGCTTCTTGAATGTTCAGGCCGTATTGGAGGAGAGCCTTCCAGTCTCCTCCTGGAAGCTGGGCGAGAAGGGCAATGGGGGATTTGCCATAGAACTCTTGGAGAAAGGATAGGATTCCTTCCGGCCCCTCCCGGGCTGCCCGGGAGAGGGCCTTTGCCATTTCCCATCCCCATTGAGGAGCCGCTCTTTGCCGGAGGGGGCCGAGCAGCCAGTTGAGGTTTTCACGGATCCTGAGGGCTTCTTTTCTCTCAAAAGGAGTGTGGGGAATGGGGGAGTCAGCTTTGCCCGAGACCCAGCGGCGGATTTGGTCTGTGGTGTAATCGGGGTCCTTTCGGCTGATCTGCAGTGCCCGAGCGAGGGTCTTCCTGACCCTGGGGCGCGTCTTTTCCATGCTTGCAAGATTGGTCAAGTCCGATGCAACCAAAAACTCTTGCCCCTTTTTGCTTCTCAGGCGAATGGCGATCTCAAGGGATTCCCTCGCCATTTCTTCGTTTTGAAGATCCCAGTGCAGCAGGGAAAGGAGGTTATAGTAATGGGGATTGGGAGATGGGGAATCCTTGTGGACATGAGGGTGGACTTCCTTTTCAAGAAATTGGAGGAGAGTTTCGGGAGCTGCTCCGAGGTGCCACTCACATTCAATGAGCATGAGGAGGGGGTCGATGTGCTGGACCGGTCCAAGCGAGAGAGCCTTGGAAAGGAGGAAAACCGCACGGCGAAAATGCAAAAGCTCGATTTGCAGGTCCGCGATGTAGTGGAGGCACCTTCCATAGCTGTTCCAGCTTTTCATTTTCCGGCACAGTTGGGCCTCCTTGCGGTAACAGGCGAGAGCCTCTTGGAGTCGGTGGCCTACAAAATAGATGAAGGCCTTGTTGTTGAGGGCTGTTGCAACTTGCTTCCAGTCGCCAAGAGCTCGAAAGCAGGTTTCTGCGCGATCTAAAAGTTGCAGGGCTCTCTCAGGACTTTGATGACGCAGGGTTGTGCCGAGAGTGTAGGAAGTCCTGGCAACCAACTCCTTGTTGTTTCCCTGTTCTGCTTGGTTGAGGATTTCCTCGATCTTGGGGAGGAGGGTTAAAGCCTTGGCCTGATCCAGGTCAAAGAGACTCCGGAAAAAAAGGAGGTAGGTCTCCAACTCCTCTTGGGTTGTCCCTGGGCCTGGTTCGCGCACAAGGGGTTTGAGAAAGTGGACCGCTTCTTTGTGGCGGTTCAAAGCGCTTAAACAGGATCCATGAAGGAAGATCGTCTGGGGGGCGGGGTCCTTCCGAACAAGAATCGTTGTTTGCCGAAGGCAATCCTTCAGGAGGTTTCGATCGAAATACACCTGGGCCAGGAACTCTCGAGATGCCCGGGTTCTGTAGCGGAACAACCCTTGGCGTTGGATGAACTCCCATGCTTCTTCTTTACGGTCTTCTTCCCAGAGTTTTTTTGCCTGCGCAAAGGCCTGGTTTCGTTGCCTCGGGGAGAGTTTATTTTTGGATTTCAAGTGTGCTAAGTCCAAAGCCGAAAAGGAGATAATTGGAATCCTATCATACTCGAGCTTGCGACCGCCTACAGCCCGCAATCTGGATGGACTCAGAACTTCTCGGGAGGGCACAGAATTTTTCCTCCTGGATAGGGAGGGCTGGGACTTTGATTGTTTCCACGCCAAATGACTGACCCTGGATGAAAACACCCGGACTTGTCCCTGCCATCATGGCCAGGAGCTTACTCCTGTTGCTTCCCCTCTTTGGGGGGGCGGTTTTCTTTGCCCTTTGGTTTTTCCCCATGGAGGGAAAAGGGTTGGAAGAACGTCTTGTCCTGGGGCGCTTCATCCAGGCCTTGGGGGAGAAAGGGGATTGGGGGGAGCTGTCGGAGAGCTTGAAAGCCTCTGTGGGGCCGGAGCAATCGATCCAGGGGCTCAAAGTTCTTTCGAAGGAGGGAAAGGTTCTTCTCCGTGTTGGAAGCTTTTCGGGAAGAACGACACGTTGGAGGCAGGCCTTGGCTCATGGCTGGGTTTTGGAGGGAGCGAGTCATGGGACGGATCCCTCCCTGGTCAAATGGAGTGCTTTTATTGGCGGGTTGCTGGTTTTGACTTTGGCAAGCCTCTGGTTACTCCTGCGGTGGCTGGCCCAGGGCTGGGCTCGCTTTCAAGAATTTCTCCAGGGAGAAGGATTTGAAGAAGGAAAAGCCCTCCCAAGCTTCCCTGTACGAGAATTTGAGGACCTGGGGCGCGGGGTGAGGAGTTTGGTCGCCCACTTCTCCGAGAGGGCAAGAACCTCCCAAGCGAACTTCATGGCTTTAGAGATGGCCTTCGAGAAAATTCGATCAGTCCTTCAGAGTTTGGGGGAGGGGGTCATTGTTGCCGATGCTGGTGGAGATCTTGTGCTGGCCAACCCCGTTGCTCAAGATGTCTTGGGGTTTGCCGACAGCGCTTGGAAGGGGGCGCGACTCGGTGAGCTTTTCCCCCAACGGATTCGACCCAGGATTGAGGCTGCCGTCAAAACGGCCTATCGCACGCGCCGCACTGTGGTGCTCGAATCTTTGGTCTTCTCCGGAGCGATTTTCAATCTATCCATTGCTCCCATAATTATGGGGGGGCATCGGTCCCATGGGGAACTTCAAGGGGTGGCAATTGTTTTCGTGGATATGACTTCGGTTTTTGAGCTGAACCGGATGAAGGAGGATTTCTTATCTTCGGTTTCCCATGAACTACGGACCCCACTTACTTCCATCCGCTCCTACTCTGAGATTTTATTGCACATGGCTCCTGAGGAAGAGAATACCCGTGTGGAATTCCTTGGAGTGGTGATCTCGGAGTGTGAGAGGCTGACCCGCCTGGTGGATGACATTCTGGATCTTGCTCGGATTGAAGCAGGGGAATTGATTCTTCGAATAGAACCCTTGGATTCAACGGTCATGCTTCGAGGGGTGGGGCAGGTCTTTCAGCCTCTCCTCTTGGAAAAAGGAGCGAAATTCCAGTTGGAAATCCAGGAGGAACTTCCACCCATTAAGGCGGATCGCGATCGCCTCCATCAGGTTTTGACGAATTTGGTCGGGAATGCAGTGAAGTTTCTTCCCCATGAGGGCGGCCTTGTGCGGATTTCTGCACGGGAGGAAGGCGATTCGGTGTTGTTTAGCATTGAGGATAATGGACCGGGAATCCCGGAGGCCGAATGGGAGCTCGTTTTCGAAAAGTTTAAGCAAGTGGGGGACACCCTAACCGAAAAACCTAAAGGTACGGGACTCGGTCTCCCCATCTGCCGTGAAATCATCATGCAACATGGCGGCAGAATCTGGTGCGAGAGATCCGAAGATCTTGGGGGTGCCTGTTTTTTCTTTAGCCTCTCTAAGAGCCAAGAGAAAGTGTCCCATTGGTAGAGATCTCGGTTTTCTGAAGAGTTTTCCTGTAGGAGGTCGATATCATCTCCGCCATGCAAGGGCGCTGGAGTTGCAGGGTACTTTCCTTTTTTGGTTTGGGGCTTGGGTTGGGGATAGCCCTGTCTCTCTCCCGGGACCTTGTCCGCTGGCCTACGGACTGGGTCTTGTTTTTGAGAGGGAATGAAAGCCTCCACTCAGCGGGTTTCGGCCCCTTGGGCTCATGGGTCATTACCCTCCTGAAGCTTCAACTCCAATCTCCGAGCGATGCAAGAAGCCTGATGGAAGGTCTCTTTGGTCTCGGTTATTTCCTTGTTTTTCTTTTTCTTCCCCAAAAAGGTTGGAGAGGCTGGGAGGGCTTCCTCTGGGGAGGTTTCGCAGGGGGTTCCCTTCTTTTTGTGGAAGAAGGACCTGCTATTTTAGGCAACCCCAGCCTCTTCCTTCCTTTCGTGTTTGTTCTTCCCCTTCTGGGGGCACTTTTCATCGTGAAGGGTGAATCGAATCCCCGCTTTTCCTCTTCTATCTTTTGTCTCCTTGGCTTGGGAGCCGGATGTATCTCCCTCTTTCTCCTCGGGCCGCATCTCCCTTGGGGGGAACTCATCCTTTTATGTTCGCTTTTTTGGAGCTGTAAGCCTGGTGGAGGGGTCGGGGTTGGAGGGCTTTCTTTCCTTCTCACTTCAATCGGACTGTCACATCTCTTCCCTCTGGCCCAAGCGATTGATCCCCTGGCGAGCTTTGTGGATCTTTTCGGACCACCCCCGGCATGGAAGGGTTCCCTTTTCCAGCTCTTTCCTTTCCTGTTAGGGGTAAGGGTGTTCTTGGCTTCCTTCCCAAAAGACCGTTTTCTACTTCGGGGAGGGCCGATGATGGGGCTCCTTCTCTTGCTCCTGCTCGGCTTTGGAAACTTGAGCCGCTGGAAAAAGGTTTCTCCTCTTCTGGGACGAGAGCGTCAGGCCTTGACCGAGGCTCTATCCAAAATTCCCTCTTTGGGAACGGTTTTGGTCTGGAATCTACCTTCTTTTTTGCGCGCCGATTTCGCAGTGCAAACCTTGGGCTCCTCTGTGCATTTTTCCATGGTGAAAACTTGGGACTTAGGGGGCGAAGTCCATATCCCTGAGGGTTGGAGTTTTTCGGAGAAAACCCCCGTTCTCAGGTGGACTCGAAATGGCTTTGTGACCAGAAGGTTTGAAGATTGCCTCTTGTTACCACCTTTTCCTTTGGCTTTGAGGGGAGGTTTTGCAAAGACACCCTTTGAGATGATTCGGATGGGAAAAATCCAGGAGAAGCACAGGCTTGACGGTGAAGTCGAAGTGGACTGGACCGAAGGGGAAGCGCTTGTGCGTCTCCTCGGCAATCGTCAACCGGGGCCCTTTTCTCTTGCTCTGCTTGCCGGTTCGATTCGGCCCTTCGCTCTCAAAGGGGATCTCTTTGGCTCCTTGTCCGAAGGCTGGTTTTGCCCCCCATTTTCCAGCTTTCGCATTCAGGGTAAGGGGGAGGCTTCTCTTCATGGCTTGTTGCCCGGAATTGGCCCCCAAATTAAGGTCAAGGACCCGCAGACGAGGTTTCGTGTGCGGGTCCTTCGGTAGAGCGTTTAGGTAAGATCCAAGAGGGATCTTTGTTGGGTTTTGACTGGGCTAAAAGCCACCCATACCTCCCATGCCACCCATTCCGCCCATACCGCCCATACCACCCATTCCGCCGCCGCCACCGGGCATCGGGGGTTTATCCTCGGGGATTTCAGAAACGACAGCGTCAGTCGTCAGCAAAAGACTTGAGACGGAAACTGCGTTTTGAAGTGCAGTTCGGGTGACTTTGGCGGGGTCGATGATCCCAGCCTTGATCAGGTCCTCGAAACACTCTTTTGCGGCGTTATAGCCAACATTTGCGCCTTTGGTGTCCTTCACCTTTTGGATGATGACGTTTCCATCCACACCAGCATTGTTGGCGATGGTTCGCATCGGAGCCTCGATGGCGCGCGCGACGATCTTGCGGCCAAGGTCCTCATCTCCCTTGAGGTCGAGCGCGAGGATCGCCTTTTGGGCTTTGAGAAGGGCCAAGCCGCCGCCGGGGAGTACTCCCTCTTCGATTGCGGCCCGAGTGGCATGGATGGCATCGTCGATGCGATCCTTCTTCTCTTTCATCTCCGTTTCTGTGGCTGCTCCCACATTGATCTGGGCAACGCCTCCGGAAAGCTTGGCGAGTCTCTCCTGGAGTTTCTCCTTGTCATAGTCGGAGCTGGTCCTTTCGATCTCGGCTTTGATTTGAGCGACCCTGGCCTGGATGTCTTTGGGCTTTCCTCCGCCCTCAATGATGGTTGTCCCATCTTTGGTGATGATGACTTTTTTCGCGGTTCCCAGGTCCGCAAGCGTCAGAGAATCCAGAGAAATCCCCAGCTCCTCGAAAACGGCTTTGGCTCCGGTGAGGACTGCGATGTCCTGGAGCATGGCCTTGCGGCGGTCCCCAAAGCCGGGGGCCTTGACGGCGGCGCATTTGAGCATTCCCCGGAGTTTATTGACAACGAGGGTGGCCAGAGCCTCCCCCTCAATGTCTTCGGCGATGATCAAAAGTGGACGTCCAGACTTGGCGGCCGATTCGAGAACGGGGAGCATGTCCTTGATGGAGCTGAGTTTTTTCTCATAAACCAGGATGTAAGGCTTTTCGAGAACGGTCTCCATCTTCTCGAGGTTCGTGACGAAATGTGGGCTGACGTAGCCCTTATCGAAGTGCATTCCTTCGACGAGGTCGACACTTGATTCGAGAGATTGGCCTTCTTCGACAGTGATGACTCCGTCTTCTCCAACCTGCTGGAAAGCATCGGCGATCATTTTACCGATTTCCTTATCATTATTTGAGGCAATGGTCGCGACTTGCTCCTGCTCTTCGCGCCCCTTCACCTTCTTAGCCTGGGAGTGGATCCATTCCACGGCGGCATCGACGGCTTTTTCCATTCCCCTCTTGAGGGCAATGGGATTGGCACCTGCTGTGACGTGTCGGAGCCCTTCGTCGAAGATGGCTTCGGCTAAAACCGTTGCTGTTGTCGTTCCGTCCCCAGCCACCTCGGAGGTTTTGGTGGAGACCTCTTTAACAAGCTGAGCTCCCATGTTCTGGTAGCGGTCTTCCAGTTCGACCTCTTTGGCAACGGTCACGCCATCTTTAGTGACAGTGGGGGAGCCAAAGGATTTCTCGATAATGACGTTTCGTCCTCTGGGACCAAGGGTCACCTTGACGACACGGGCGAGTTTGTGGATGCCTTCGCGAATCTTCTCGCGAGCATCCTGATCATAGGCAATGCGTTTTACAGCCATTGTAATCCTCCAAAATGAATTTCTTTTTGTTGTTTAATGTTTGCCCTGTCAGGGGAATCAAGATTCCAGGCAGGTGGGTCAACCGATAATGGCCAGAATCTCGTCTTCACCCATGACCAAATATTCTTTGCCATCCACTTTGATTTCCGTGCCGGCGTAAGAGGAGAAGAGGATGTGGTCGCCTTTTTGGATGGAGAAGGGAAGTCGTTCGCCATTGTCGAGGAGGCGTCCTTTTCCCGTTGCGACCACAATGCCCTCACGGGGTTTCTCTTTGGCGGTATCAGGAAGGACGAGTCCTCCCTTGGTCTTGCTCTCCGCTTCGACGCGCTCGATCAGGACACGGTCTCCAAGAGGTGTGATGGTCGGGCTTTTCGTCTTTGCCATTTTTCGATCTCCTTAAATCAGGGGAATAAGGTCCAGATAACTTGTTTGGATAAAAATAAGAATGTTTTCGGCGGTGTAGGTCTAGCTGCAGGTCTAACTGCCAGGTCCGGTTGCGGGCCCACTGCTTGGTCCACTTTGCCTTGGCTCATCGCTTGCTGAGGTTTTTCTTTTCTCCCTGGATCGCTTGCATTCTTTGAGGATTGCGATGAGTTGTTCAAAGCTGGTCTCCGGGAAGTCCGGGGAGGGGATGGGAAGCTGGGGGCCGAGGGCGGGAACAGGGAGCCCTGCGCAGCCGCCCCATCCTTGAAGGGAGGGTTGCAGTGCTTGAGTTTCTCCTTTTTGGTCAGCCTTAAACCTTTGTTCGAGGGCCCGAACAGCTTCCAGGAGGGATTTGGGGCTGATGGGTTTGTTCAAAAAGCGGAAGGCTCCTGTGTCAAACGCACCTTGAACTTCTTCGGGAGTTGCGGCCGCAGAGATCATGATGCAGGGGAGAACGGGGCGCCCGTCCTCCTGGAGGCAGGGAAAACCCTCGCTCAGGAGAGCTGAGAGAACTTGGACTCCATCCATCCCCGGCATATGGAAATCGAGGATGGAAAAGAAGGGATGGTTGTGGAGGGCCAGATCCAGGGCCGTGCTCCCATCGGGGGCTTCCAGGACGCGGAAGCCATAGAGTGAGAAGAACTCACCCAAGGTCTGCCGGAGCAGTTCATTGTCGTCCGCAATCAGGATTTTTTGGCCATTCCACATCATCGTCGCGGGGCAGATGCAAGGAATGTGCCGTGAAAGAAACTTTCCCTAAGTTGCTTGAGGGCAAAGGACAAGAACAGTCCGAGGAGGGGGGACGGGGGCAGATCTGCCAGATTGTCCGGAGGTCGGTCACTGGGGGGAGGACAAGCTGTCAGCCGTCCTCCTTTTGGAGCATGTTTCGAAAAAGAGCCCTATTTGCTTGGTTTGGCGGTCTTTTGCTTCTTCTGCATCTCTTTTCTGACTTTTTCCACCTCTTTGTAATATTTGAGGTAGAGCTTCTGTTCGTGGATGGCGGAGGCCGGTGCATCCAAATCCTTGAGCAGTGCAAGCAGCCGATGCCGGGCGTGGAGATTGGAAGGGCGAATCTTCAAGCTCTTCTTATAGGATTCAACAGCTTCTTTTTTTCGGCCCAGCATGACAAGGAGGTTGGCCCGGCTCTCAGGGGGCCAAGGGTCGAGGGGGCGGAGTTTAATGAGTTTTGCATAGGCTTTTTCGGCTTTTTCATACTGATGGAGCGACAAGGACACTTGTGCCAGGAGTGAGAGAAAGTCTGTGTTTTTGG
>JALSSW010000026.1 GCA_026984035.1 Planctomycetota bacterium | reverse complement strand
AGCAGACACAAAGCAGTGGAAGTCAGCGCAAAGCCGAGGCGTCTTCCCCTTGGGACCCAAAAGAAAAGAAGGGGAAAACCGAGGATGCCATCCTCGCGGGAGAGAGCCGCAAAAAGAAGAAAAAGCATCGCCCACCACAAGCTCCTCCCCTCGGAACGGCTCGCTTGAATCCCCAGCCCCAATCCGATTCCCAAGAAGAGATACATGAGCACTCCCGATCTTCCGGAGATCCAGAATGCCTGCTCCGAAGCCACGGGATGCAGATAAAGGAGGAGAAAAACAAAGGGGAGAATCTTCGCTTGGAAGCGGGAAACGCCCCAGGCCAAAAACAGGCTGGAAAGACCATGGAGGAGAAGGGTGCTCCGATGAAGAGCAAGGGGGTTTCCCCCAAACACATGCAGGTCCAAGGAGAGGGAGAGAGAAGCCAAGGGACGAAACATGGGAGGATCCCCGTGCCATGCCCAATACCCATGACGAAACAAACCCCAGACATCCAAATCCCGGATTGCAGGATTTTCGAAGAGAACCTTGCGATCATCCCAGGAAAACCCAGCATCCCAAAAGGCCGGAAGGAACCAAGCGAGGAGAAGAATCCCCGGACCGAAAAGAATGAGGGCCTTCTTCAACCCGAAGGTGGAAAACTGGGGGGGATGTCTAATGGCCGAGATCGACGAAGACACCACCATTCTGCTGGGCCAGGCGTTTCAAAAAGGACCCTTCAAAATCCCCAATCGAAATACAGTGGATCACAATCCGGCGGGTCTCATTGATTTTTTTGACCTCGCGGAGGATGTCCTCAATGTCCACATATTTGCCAATCGAAGGGCGACCATCCGTCAAGAAATAGATGGTGTCGAGCTTGAGGGCCTTCTTCTTCCCGTTCCCGGTGAGGACAACCCCTTTGGCCGGATCCAGATCAAAAGCAGCCATCAGGGCCCCATAGGTATTCGTTTTGCCGGACCCGTCCGCAGTCGCATTGTATCCCCTCCCTGTCCCCAAAGGCTCCAAGGACTTGATGAAGGAGAGGGCGGAAGCCTTGTAGCTGACCGTTCCGGGCACAAGAAACTTCTTCCACTTTTTGATCTTCGAAGCAAATGCGATGATGTTGAACCATGTGTTCGGCCCCAAGCTCTTCACGGTCTTGGACAGTTCGGTTTTGACGATATCCAGCTTGCGAAAAGACCGGTAACCCTTGAACTTTGTCCGGTCGATAACGAGGTCGTCCATGGATGCACTCACATCTATGACAAACAAAACCCGCGTAGAGGTCGTGGGGATCCCCGCAAAAGTGTTCTTCTTGCCCCCTTTTTTGTAACGCTTGTCGTACTTCTCCCTGTTTTTTTTCGCCTTTGCCAACTCTGCATCTGTGGGAATCCGAAACCCCTCCAGCTTGCTCAGGCGATCCCAGGTTTTCCGCCATAGCTTGTAGTTTGTTCCAAAATCCCAGGTCGTGATCTTGAACAGGGCTTCGGCGATATCGATCTTCAGTCTCCCCGGATCCTTAAGCTTTTCGATGAGAGGATTGACGGCTCCCTGGTAGCGAATAGTGCCTAAGGCTTGGATTGCGGCTTGTTGGACCTGCCAAACCGGGTCGTTCAACATGGGAACCACATCTTTTCCCATCTTTTTGAGACGGGACTCTCCAATCGCATCCAAGGCGGCAAGGCGCACCTCAAAGGCCTTATCCTTGGTCAGCGCCAAAAGAATGTCCTCGAACCCTTCCGCCCCGAGCCGTTTCAAGGCCCGGGCAATCTGAAACTTCTCCTGCAGCTTCAGGCTTTTCCGATCTTTCTCCCAAATCTCTCGGAGGACAGCCTTCAGCTTTGTGCTGCCACCGCGAGAAAGGACATCGATGAAGGTCCCCCGAAGCGTTGCGTCCTTCATTTCCACAAGACCGCTCAGCATCCGTTCGATCGTTGCAGGGGCCCGATACCCCGCCAACACATTGCGTGCAGCTTCGCGCACCTCAATATCTTTGTGCCTGAGGACCTTGACCAAGGCGTCTACAGCCTCAGGACAATCAGCCCGTTTCAGGTCAAGGACCGACTCCACTCGCTCCGCAGTCCCCTTCCATTTTCGAAAGAAGCGTTTGAACTCTTTGACAGCATCGAGTTTTTGTTCTCGGGTTTGTGCTGAAACAAATGCAGCAGGAGCGAAAAAGAAAAAACTGAGGCAAACAAGCAGAAGTCGGATCAAAGGGTCTCGTCCCGTGAAAGAAGGCCAATGGAGCCTCTTCAGTTTACCCCTTCCGGACATCGCTGGGAATAGAAGCCAGCACCGAGCCCTTAAACCAATTCAGGCAGGATCTCAGGAAAGGGGCTTACTTCCCCGGCTCCGCGGGGCTTCCTTCTTCTTTGGGGTTTCCGATCTGGACCTGAATCGCAGGCCCATCCCCTTCTTCTTTCTCGACCACAGGCAAGGCCGGCAGGCTGCTCTCCCCCTCTTTGCTCGGCTCAGGAATAGGAAAAGCTTCGGGGGACCAATCCTCTTCCTCCCCAAAGGTAATAGGGGTCGGCTTCTTCCGTTCCACCTGCAAAACCGAAGTCCTCGGCAAAAAGATCTTGGATTTTTCATCGGTTTCAATCGCGATGAAGTCTGGTGATTCGGCAAGGATCCTGCCGACCAGTTTGTTTCGATTTCGCAGGCGAACGACTCCAAGCTCCTTCCCACGCAGGAGCTTGGCCTCCGATTCCACCAGCGGAACAATCTTTTTCAGATCATCGGGTGCAAAGGAAACCTCCCCGTGCTTCAAGCTGAGAATGATTTCAACGGGTTTTACCTTGTAAATGCGACCCACAAAGAAGTTTCCATTCCGTAGCTGTGCAAGAGCCTGGATTCCCCGCCGGAGGGCTTTGGTATCAAAAAACGCTGCCCGAGGTGCCGGCTTGGGCGCCTCGACGGGTTGCTCCTGTGCAAGGATGGTTTTGGGCTGGTTCTGTTCAGGATTCTCCCGGGAAGGGATCTTCGACACACTCTTTCCAGGTTCTGTATCCTTGACAGGGTCGGGGACATGTTGCGGGGCCTGGACCTCAGGTCCCTTGGCAACTAAGGGCCTTGCAGGCTGGCCCTTCAGCCCCGGACCAGGCTGAGGAATGGGGAGACGCCCTTGGGCCCTGGCACGTTCGATGGAGAGCTGCGTCCCTTTGCGGATCCCCCTGCCAATCAAAGCCACAATCTTTCCAAGGTCCAGAAGCTTGGATGAGACCTTCGGGCTTAGCCGGAGGGACACCTTCGGCCCAGACTTCGGCTTCTTGCCGGGCATGCTGGGCACCTTGTGAGGGATCCCCGGATTCCGGCTACCGGCCCTGGGGCCTTTGACGATTCGCACGGGACCTTCAACCACCATCTTCCCAGAAGGCAAGACCAATGGAATCTTGGGCCGCCCCACCTTGGTGACCTCGACGACAAGTCTCTGCTTGTGCCCCTTGTTCATCCCGAGAACTCCACGGAGATCCTTCACCGCCTTGACATCTGGGTTCCAGATTAAGACCCCCACCGACAAAAGAACCAGGATGCTCGCGGCCATGCCAACCGCCAGCAACTTCCGTCCCGCGCTTTTTCCCTGGAAACCGCCAATGACGGTGGCTTCTTCCCCAAAGAAGTGCTCCTCCTCGGGGGCGATCGCCTCCAAATCCGAATAGTCCGGCTCTTCATCGGAGCAGAATTCTTCTTCCACCTTTTCCTCGGCTTCCTTGCCATAGATGGGATCGAATTCTTCCACATCCTCTTCGAAGCCCTCCACCGACTCGGAGCCAAGCTCTGAGCCCTGGAATGTGCCCGATTGGAGATCTCTTGGATCCTCTACAATTTCGAAGGAACCCGAAGGGACCTGGAAAGCCCCACTCGCCTGCATATATTCCTCGGGGGGTAAGCCCTCTCCCTCTGAGCCTTCCAAGTCATAGGCCCCGACCGGCTCCCCACCGGAAACAGGCTCCTCTTCCGAAACAGGCTCCTCGCTACTCTGCCCAAAGATCGAAGGATCACCCCACCTTGCAGCTTCCTGAGCAGAAGGAATCCCGAAGCGACTCCCTTGGGCAGGCACTTCTTCCTCTTCTTCATCCGCAAAGATTTCATCCTCAAAGATTTCGTTCTGAAGAGCTTCCTGTCCCAAATCCTCTTGGTTAAAGGTATCGAGATCGGGGTTATGCCCACCATTCTCATTAAAGAGTCCTCCCACCTCTTCGGTGGACATGCCCTGTTCATCGCCCAGCCCCGAGTCGAACAGATACTCTTCTTCCTCCGCCAAGGTTGAGGCATGCCCCTCCCTGGATGTGAACTCCAGGGACTCTTCCGGAGGAGTATTCTGTTCTTCCAAACCGAAAATCTCCTCTTCGAGTTCCCGAACATCCTCCCTGCCGAGCTCATCTTCCTCTGAAGTTATGAACGACGAAGAAAAAGAAACCTCTGCAGGATCACCCTCAATCTCAAAGCTAAATTCATCTTCCTCAAGGGGATCTACAGAATGGGCTTTTTGAGAATCACCATCGACTCCAAGGATTTCCTCGAAGCCCGTAAGATCTGCATCACCTTGGTCTTCCCCACCAAAAACAACCGAAGAATCGTCCAGTTCCGACTCTTGGCCAACCGTTTCCTCATCCTCCCAAATAAACTCCAACTCCTCATCTGTCCGCGTGGAAGAAGAGCCCCCTTCCGCCTTTTCCAGAGGACCTAAAAATTCATCCTCATCTTCCTCTTCAAGCAAAAAGGCAAACTCTTCAGCATCCTCA
>JALSSW010000025.1 GCA_026984035.1 Planctomycetota bacterium | reverse complement strand
CTGAAGGCTGGCAAAGGAATCCCCCAAGGGCATGTCGAAAACGGTCTGCCTCGTCCTCCCAACCTCCCAGGATCTCCTCTCCAGGGCTTGGAAGGACAAGGTTTACGACAAAGGATGGGTGTCCCCTTTTGTTTTCCTGGCTAAGGATTTGAGTGGCAAGGGTTCTGCCGTCCTGGTGGTATTCGGCGGGATCGACGAGGTAGATGGGGCCTGCCTGCGGGATGTCTGCGTGGATGCGGGCGGTCGGGTCTTGAGTGGGGGAGGCGACGGCCAAAACCGGGCTACCAAGGGGGGCGGTTTGCCCGACAAGGGTCTCGATGAGGATGCGCTCCTGGGGGGAGATCTTGCTTCGCACTCCCCAATCAGGGCGCCCCCCTGCTAAGGGGATGATGGAGCCTTCCAGGGGTTCCTCCTCGGGTTCAGGCCAAAAGTGCCGAGCTTCCAGGTTAGGGAAGATTTGAAGAAGCGCTGGGAGCCGGGGGCGCAAAAAAACAGCACAGGGGCTCTCTCCCAGGAGATCTCCCCAGAGAAAGAGCCCTTGACAGAGTGGATACTGTGTCTGTGGTTTCGCTGGCATTGGCCCTTGGAGTTTTCGGGAGAATGGGAGGAAAGCCTTGAGGATTGAGGAAAGGTGCCTCATTTCAGTGTCTTGGGGGTTAGGAGGGATGGCTTAGTTACTGCAAGCAATTTGCAAAAAAAATCCCTTTGTTCTTTTCAGTAATGGAAGTTCATTACCTCTTATGCTTACAATGCGATTTCCCATGGGCCCAATTGCGAACAAGTTCATACCTCTCTCCTTGACCCTGCTGGGGTTCTATTTCCTCCTTGGTATGGCCGGTTCCTTTTTTGCGATTCCTGGCCAAGCAGCTTTTTTGTGGCCCGCGGCAGGAGTTGGATTCGCTGCCGTCCTGCTCATGGGGCTCCGGGGTCTTCTCGTTCCCTTACTTGGGTCCTTTGCCATACGGTTTCTTTATCAAGGCGAAGGGTGGCTGAATTTCCCTTTTTACGCTCTCCCGCCCCTGGGAGAGGCTTTTGTGGGTTGGTGTGTTCTCCGTTGGACCTTGGGGAAAAGGGTCCCCCTCCTTCGGTCCAAGGATGTGGGCCTTTTCTTTGGCGGGGCCTTTCTAGGTTCCATCATAGGAGCCTTGTTGGGGGTAGGGCTTTCTTTGGGGGGGGGGCGGAAGCCTCTCCGGAGGGTTGATTTGGTTCCTGGGGGATTTTGCGGGCATTTTAGTTGTCGCCCCCCTTTTTCTCATGGTCTTTGGACTCCCTCTTCGGCGTTGGCTCTCCGGTTTACGACAGGGTGTCATTCCCATCTTCCTTGTCGTGGGAGGAATCCAAATCATGGGTTACACCTTTGAAGGGGTCCAAGGCCTTTTTCCCTTTTCTTGGGAATTCTTGACACTCCCCGCTGTGTTTGGGGCTGTTTTGCTTTTTCGATTGCCCGGGGTTGTTGTGGCAAACCTCTGCCTCTACTCGGGAGCGATCCTACATTTTTCTTTCGGAGGATTGGTCCAGGAAGGAGACCCTCATTTTTCCCTTCCCCAGGTTCAAGCTTTTCTTGTGTTGGTTGCTGGGATGAGTCTCGCTTTGAATGGTTTCCTCCAAGAACAAAGCCTCCTCCACAAAGCGGTCGAACACTCGGAAAAAAAACTCAGAGCGACATTAAAGCGCTTGGATCAGGAGTTGGACCGGCAGGTTTCTCTCCTCAAAGAGCGCATGCATCTCAAGGACGAGCTACTCAAATCAAAACGTGCCGAGGCCATTGGGAAACGGGCAGGCAGCGTCATCCATGATTATTCCAATATGATGGCAGCTCTGATTGCACATGTGGAGCAAGCGAAGCGCTTTGTCGGTCGGGGGGAGAACCCGGAGAATGCTTTCCATGTTTTGAGTAAGGGGCTCTACCACGCTGAGATCCTTGGACGTCGTATTCTGGTGGATTCAGAAGAGGATTTGATTCAAGTGAGCTCAATCCAGGTTGCGGAGATTGTGGAGGATGTCTTTAAGCTCTGGAAGGTTGTCCTCCCCTCCGGGGTGCAGGCCGATTTAGTTGTTCCAAAAGGTTTGCCGCCCGCTCCCGGGGATCCTGTTTGGCTCCGGCAAGCGGTTCTCAACCTCCTCCGGAATGCAAAAGAAGCAGTTGGCCCAAAAGGACGGGTGCATGTTGAAGTTTTCGAGTGGGAAGAACCAATTTTCGAGGGTGATGGGTGCTGGTCTTTTGGAGAAAGCTCCCATTATCTGGGGGTCCTTGTTCAGGATGATGGATGTGGGATGGATGAGAGTCTTCGGGAAAAGGTGTTGGAACCCTTTTTCAGTACCAAGGGGGAGGGCCATGGCTTTGGGCTTTCTTCGGTGATTCAAGGGCTTGAACATCTTAAAGGGGCCTTGAAGATTGAGTCATCTCCAGGCAAGGGGACACGGGTGCAGTTCTTTTTGCCCTTGGACCAAGATCTCGATCTAATCCCCTCCGTCCCTCCCATCCCCAAAGGAGACGTGACCTTTCGTCGAAAGCATCGAATCCTTGTGATCGAAGATGATCCTGCCATCAGAAAGCTCTTCCAAAGGGTGTTGGAGGAAGCAGGGTGTGAGCTGAGGTTGGCCGGGAATTGGAAAGAAGGAAAAGATCTCCTGAACAATTCAAACGAAGCAGTCTCCCTCGTTCTCCTGGATTGGTCCCTTCCTGATGTTTTGGGTTCTGAAGCCTTGGCTCAAATCCGAAAGGGCAATCGAGAGCTTCCCATCCTCCTTGTCTCAGGGTTTCGAGAAAACGAACTCGCAGCCTTGTTGGCAGAAGTTCGCCAAGGTGAGGGAGGACCGGTTGAATTCATGGCCAAGCCTTTCCGCCCCGGCCAACTCCTCCAATTGGTTGCAGAGCTCCTTGAGGAAAAGGATGAAGTGAAGGAGAACTCTTCCTCCCATGAACTTAAGCGGAGCGAACGTTGATGTCCGGGTCGACTTCGGCTCGGAGCAGGTTTTCGATGGCCATGAGAGTGCCTGAAATCGCACTTGGGCAACTGCCGCAGGCTCCTTGATAGCGAATGGTCAGAGTCTTGTCCTTAAATCCCATGATTTGGAGCCCTCCTCCATCTGCAGACAGTGCGGGCATGACTCTTTGTTGGAGGACTGCTTGGATGCGATCGAACTCTTCGCTGTCTTCGATCTCTGGGGTTGAAGCGGGAGATCCGCCCTCCTCTAAATCTTCACCTCCTTCAAAGGCTCCAATCTTCTCCTGTGCTTGCCGATAGACCTCATGCCAGTCTGAGTCGGAGTTCATCGTGACAGTGACATAGTTTTCGTTGTAGAAAAGGGATGAAATCCCGGGGATTTCGAAGAGTCTTTTGGCCAATTCTTCATCCTGAGCTTCTGCAGAGGAGGTGAACTCCTTGCTGGAGCCCGGGGCCAGGCTGCGATCCAAAACAAATTTGATCGCATGGGGGTTAGGGGTTGGTTCAACTCTCAGGACTTGCATTTTCCGCTCCAATCATAAGGACCGCATCAACAGGATGACCGTGGTAAAGAATCATGACCAACCGAGGGTTGGCTCAATCGAGGAACTTGGAATAAGCCCAAGTGGGGATCCTTGCAAGAGTCTGCAAGGGAATCCTGTGGGTCTTGGAGAAATTCTCCTTCTCTCCCTCAGCTTTACCTTTCTCTACCTCTACTGGGGGCAGACGACCTTCTATCGCGAGGATGGGCTGCAATTTGTTTTCAATTTTATTGATCGAGGAAACCTTCGCCATGATCACCATCTCCTCTATCTTCCCATCGCTTGGGTCTTTCGCCAGGCCTTGGATGGGACGGGATGGGGAACTCATCGAATTTTAACTGTCTTGAGCGGCCTTATGACCGGCCTCGGAATCTTCATCGGCGGTCTCGCAGTCCTTAAGGCCCAATTCCGAAGGATTCAGGCTTTCTTTTTCCTTGGCTTCCTTGGCTTTTGCCCGGCAGTTTTTTTCTTTGCTACGGTCGTAGAGATCCATGGAGTCTTTTTTCCTTTTGCGATGGGGGTATTTCTCCTGGCTGAGTTTCTGATCCAGGAAGAAGGGCAACGAAAGCGTATCTTCTGGGCTCTCGCTTTGGGTGTCATGACCTGGCTTGCTTCCCTGGTTCATTCTTCGGGGCACCTCCTTCTCCCCCTCTGTGGTGCTTGGATCGCAGCCCGCCGAGGATTTCGAGAAATGCTTATTCCCTTTTTCCTTTGGGCCTTGGTTCACGGGACCCTCATGGGACTGGGCAACCCCCTTGTTTTACAGCTTCTCGGAGAAAAGAGCGGGGGAGCCAGCCGCGCCCTCGAAGTGATCGAAGAGAGGACACCTCTCAAAGGGATCTTGGGCCGCATTTTTCCTTCTCTTTACAATGAAGTGCTGATCTCCTTTCCCCCACTCTGGTTGGTCGTATTTGCTCCCCTCTGGGACGCAAGCCTCCGAAAAAAGGTCCTTTGGGCTGTCATCGGAGTTCTGCCCTATTTGCTCTTGACTACTTTATTTCTAGCTGACCTCCACACCTATGAGCCGATTTACGAAAGAGGAGCCTATCTTCTTCCCCTTGCCTTTCCGGCAGCCTGGATTCTTGCTCGGCGGATATCCTCCCCCGCACTTCTTTCACTTCTTTTGTTGATTGGGGCCGCTCGTTCTGTGGAACAGGTCTGGACTCATGACACACGGCCAGGGAGACCCTTCGCACAGGGGTTTCGAAGAGTCACTCAGGGAGAAAAAGCCATCCTGTTGGCCGGGGGGGTGGTAGACCTCTCCTCAACCCTCCTCGAGATGCCTGAAGTTCGAGTGGTGTTTCTCTCGGATTTTGTCGCAAGGCCCGAGATACCGGTTGCTGTCATCGCCGGGAAAATCCTCGAGCTATCACAGAAGGAATCCCTTCCTCTTTTTCTTTCAAAAGAAGCTGTCACCCTTTGGTCAAAAGGTCCCCTTGCCCAGCGCGGGGAAGCACTTCTCAAACGGCTCCGCAAGGATTTCCTCTTGATCGATCGGGATTCCGGATCCTTTAGTGCCTGGAAATTGCAGAGAAAGTAGATTGCTTGTCAGGCAGCTTGAGAAGAATCTCGGCTTTTTGGGCGGAGAGATCGATCCTGAACTTCCAGTGGGATGGAGAGCTGAAAAAGGGTTCCCGGTTTTGCCCAGTTGAGTATCGATAGGCATTGTCCTCCTGCCGATGAAGTGAGATGTGAATAGGAGGATAGGTATGGTTCATCAGCTGATGGATTTGCAGAGGGATGGTATCCGAGGCCGTAAGTCGGAACGGGGTAGCACCTTCATGGAGATCACAATTGCCGTTGCAATCTTGAGTTTTTCTTTGACGGTAATTGCCGGAGCTTTTGGGACCAATCTGAGAGCGGTAAATGGAGCAAAGAGAACCAATCGGGCAGCCCATTTTGTGGAAGAAACTTTGGATAGCCTCGCGGAAACTTCATTTGATGATTTAAAGGCTTTAAATGGCAATGTCCTCTACAACGGAAGCACTGCCTCCGATTCTCTTTATCGCATTGATCTCAGTGTGTCCGAGTCAACGGTGGACCTTCTTACGATCACTTTACTTCTACGCAATGTTCGGGATAACTCTGTTGTTTCCCGCTTTGTCTTAAATCGGAGTAGGCGATGAGTCTTGGAGATCCAAAGCGGCAAGAAAAGGGTTTTTCCCTCCTCGAGCTAATTGTGACTATGGCAATTTCCACAGTTGTGATGGGTGCTGTGGTCATGATCTCTAAAAGTGGACAGGACAGTTCCGCGACCATCGTGAAAGAAGGCCAGAAGGTCCGAGACCTTAGGCGCGCAGCCAACTTGATCTCCAAAGATCTCAGGCAAGCTGGCTCCGGAACACTCACAGTGACGACTCTTGGAGATGGAAACAATTCCATCGTCTTTAAAAAACCGATCTCCTTTTCTGCTGGTGCCGTGACCTGGGGAGTCTTTGATCGGTCCCTGGGGAATAGCCCAAGCGCAAGGAATAAGGCCAATTGGGCCTATCGCTACACGGTGATACCTGTGACGCTGAAGGGTGGGATTGTCGACAGGCAGTTGGTGCGCGAATTTTTGGATAGTTCATTGAGTTTACAAAAACGACAGGTGGTTGCTCACTTCCTTAGAGACGGAAACGGGGCCAACCCCGGTTTTTCTGTGACTCCAAGCGGCATTCTTTGGAAGGTACGCATTGCCACCCAGAGACCGAAAAGCGTGGGCGAGGGTGCTATTCAAAAAATCGAGTTTGATGTAGCCCTGAGGAATTAATTCTGTTTTTGGATGGGATCTTTGCAAGTAGTGGAAGTCATAAAAAAAATGAATTCATTAGGGATAAAGGGAATCGTTTTTTGCTGCTTTGAACGGGGTTCGAAGGGGGGAGCATGAGATTGCAACATCGAGAGGGAATCCAGCCATCTTCGGCTGAAAAAGGCAATGTTCTAGTTGGAACTCTTGTTGCCACAATCTTGGTGGGAGGACTGGTTTTTTCTTCCACCATGCTTGCTCGTTCCGAGGTCAAGGACTCTAAGTTGGCCCTGGATCGCACAAAAGCCTTGACCATTGCCGAAGCGGGTGTTGAACAGGCGATTCACCACTTTCGTTCGGCCATCAAAAAGACCGCTTTTAAAGATCCCTTCCTGGGTGTGAAGGCCCTCTTCGATGATGGGCTTGGTGGGTACAAAGCCTATGCTCCCTATGACGCTGAGGCTTTGATGGATGGAAGCAACAAGGTGGGTGAGTTTTCAGTGACTGCCACGGCTGCAGACCGGGATGGGGGATTGGATATAACGATTTCCTCGACGGGTTTTTTCCCTGCGGCCCCGAAGAATCTTGTGGGGCAGGAATCGCGGATTAGCCAGGTTACCGTTCAAGCTGTGATCCGCTTGGATACCCAACCCAGTAAAGTCTTTGACTATTCATACTTTATCAATAACTGGGGATGGTTCTATGGCAGCACGATCTACTGCAATGGAAATGCTGCAAGCAATGGCCAGTTCGATGTGGCCGGCTATTCGCCCACGGTTACGGGACAGCCGACCTATGAAGGGATTGCATGGTCGGGTTCGAATGCCGATCTCCAAGGCTATCGAGATGACAACGGTGATGGTCTCCAAGATGGCAAGGATGGCGGAGTCTTTTCGGGCTGGGACATCGTCGGGGTCCAAAACCTCCAGGGAGAAGGGGGTAAAGCCAAGAACCAGCACGATTTTCAAGAAAAAATCGAAATGCCCAATCTGAGCGATCTCACCCAATATGAGGAAAAGGCAAAAAGCTCAGGAGGTTCGATCACCATTGGGGGAACCGTTGTTAGTAATGCTGTCTATGGAGATGAGGCGGGAGAGAAACAACATCTCTATCTCCATGGCACAAGTGCGAAGCCGATTGAAATCAAGGGGACCGTCGTTGTCAGGGGTGATGTGTTAATAACCGGGGTGATCAAAGGGCAAGGAGCGATTTACAGTGGGGGCAATGTCTTTATTCCGAACAACCTAAGTTACGCCAACCCGCCTTCGACCAAAAGACCTGCGGATGGGACGGAATCGGCGACGGAAAGCTGGATCAGTGCGAATAAAGACAAGGACTTTGTGGGACTGTTTGCTAAAGAAAACATTGTCCTGGGAGATTACACAAATTCCTATTGGCAAAGTTATGTGGGAAATTGGTTAGGGGATCCGATGAACTCCTCCAAGGAGGATGCTGGGGAGGACCAGATTCCCAATACAAAGAATGGTAGAGATGCTTTGCCTGGGACTGCGGATGATGATGTCCTGGAAGGGGATGGAATTTGGACCACCGAAAAATATACAGCTGCCGATCAGGCTTTGGGTTTGATTCCCCCCGGGAAAAACGTGGGGGATCCCATCCCTGGGACCGGCGAGGACATCGATGGGGATGGGGTCTATGATCCGACTCTGACGGTCGCAGATTTGAAAGTAAAAGATCCGCTGACGAAGAGCAATTGGGGAGGGAACATCCCTGCAGCAGGAGTCCCGAATTACTCCAGCATTGCGAGTATTCAAATGACCAACTTGGATGGCGTGTTTTACACCAACCATGCTTTTGCTTGGCTGACCGTTCCGGGGTCTCCGATCAATGTAAACGGTTCGATTGTATCCAGGAATGAGAGCATCATCTATGGCGGTAGCATCCATATGAACTACGACGCCAGAGTCTTGGGGGGTAAGGATGGCGTTGCGGGCGACCTATTACCGGTGACGCCGCAGAGGATCCAAATCCTTTCCTGGCAGATCATTGAGCTGTAGAGGGGATTATGAAAGCAAGCTTGTTCATTATCAGCTTATTGAGCCTTGGGGGAATGGCCCGAACAGCCCGAACCCAGGGCTTGCCTCATCCTAAGGTCTCCATGGAATCCCAAGGGGACTTGGAAGAATCCCTCCGTGTGCGGGGAATGCCTTTGCGCCTTGTTGAGGAGCTTCGGGAGAAAGCCCCCAAACTCATTGGGCGTGAAGAAGGGGAGAACGGGTTTCGAAAAAGGACACCCCTTTTAAATAAGGCTAAAGGGCGCGGCCGGAAGGTGGATGTTGAAGTCTTGAGGCGGCGGAAGATGGCCATGTATGAGGAGGGGGCTGTTTTCCATGATGCTGTTCCTTTTGTCGGACCAACCCCTGAACCCCTGCGTCCTAAAAAAGTGGCAAAGCCCAAACTTGAGGAAGAAGGGACCGCTTGGTGGAAGATCTGTGCAAGCCTCGGCCTCTTAGCTATCTCTGGGACATTTGCCTGGATCTCTTTGAGATCCACACCCTGATTCCTAGGGTAAAAAAGAGAAGGAATGCAATAATCGGGATTTCCCCACGAAAGGAGCAATCCTGATGGGGGGATCCTTTGTTCCTCCGCCCTTATTCCCTTTTCCCTCTTGAGTGAATCATGAAAAGATTCCCACTCTCAAAGCTTTTCCTTTTCCTTTTTGCTGCTTCTCTCGTTGTTTTGGCGATCTTTTTTTTCCCCAGGTTTCTAGGAAAAGAGGAGGGTGGAGAAGCTCTTGAGAAAGCTTTGAAAGATCTTCCCTCTTCACTTTCCTCTCCTCAGTCAAAGGGGATGGAGGGAGGCGACGAGGCCAGGTCCAAGTTGGGTCCTCAGGAACGAACAGGGGTCCCAGTTAGGATGTCTCTAGTGGGAAAGGTAGAGGGAGGCGGAGAATTCCCCCTCTCCCTTGGGACGGTTCTCCTCCTTCCTGCGCCCCCCGATTTTTCCGGAGGCTTGGGGAGCATGATTCAAAAGCTTTCCATGGGGAAGGGGGCCCAATTGCTTGCTCCCGGAAAAAACAAGAAGTTGGCTCTTGCGAAAGCGCCTCTAGGCAAAGATGGCAGGTTTCGTTTTGTTTCCCCACCCCTTGGGCGTTTTTCGCTCGTCCTGGATCACCCTTTTTATTATTTCAAAGAGGTCCCTACGGTTACAACCATCAAGGACCGCCAGGTGGTTGTGGGGCCTTATCAAGCGACCCTGGGGGCTTTGGTTGAAGTGCGAGCAAGCGATGCACAGGGGCTTCCCATCAAAGGTGTAAAGATTCGGATGCAGTCTCGGCCGGATTTTTCCAAAATGATGGATCCTGCCAAGGCTGGAGATCCCAGCCTGTGGGTGAAGGCTTTTCTGCCGAACAAGGGAAAGACTGACGGCAAAGGAATAGCTATTTTCAGCGGGCTGAAGGCTGGGAAATATCTCGTTCATGGGAGCAAAGCCGGCTATTCCTCTCAGGCTCGGGAAGTTGTTGTTAGGGGAGGGACAAGGCGGATCCTTCGATTCATTTTCACAAAGGGCCTTCTGCTCAAGGTGTTGGTCAAGGATCCTCAAGGGAAGCCAGTCCCTGGAGTTTCTGTTCGAGTCGAATCTTCAAAGGGAGCTGCGTATTGGGGTATGAGTTTTGGCGGGGCTCGGATGAAGAGGGAATCCATTTCTAAGCAGACCGATTCGAAGGGGATCGCTCGGTTTGATACGCTTCTTCCCGGGTCCTTGACCCTGAGAATCAGGACTCCGGGATTTGTTCGCGTTCGCGAGGAAGTTCCCCATTTTCGTGGGGGAAAGGGGTTTCTTGAAATCGCCTTGGCGAGGGGTTTGGCCTACAGAGGGACGGTCTTGGATTCCCGATCCCAAGCATTGAAGGGAGTGCTCGTAGCACCCTTGAGGGAAGCGGGCCAGGAAGTCATGGGGTTTTCTGGGTCCTCTTTTCTGCCTCGGAATGTTTTTGAGAAAATGGCGAAGAGAGAAGGGGTGGAGACGGATGACCAGGGGCGCTTTGTCCTTTGGGGGTTTACTAAGGGCCAGAAGACAAAACTCATAGCTGTGAAAGAGGGGTATGCAGTCCAAATCACTCCCGAGTTCAAGGCGGGGACCCAAGGGATTCGGATCCAGTGCCCCCGGCAAGCGGATTTGCTTGGCCGGGTCGTAGATCAAAAGACCGGAGCTCCGGTTTCCCCTTTTATCATCCGTGTGGAGCGTAACGCGTTCATGATGTTTAAAAACCTCCTCAAGGAGGTGACAGTTAAAGATCCAGCAGGGAGATTTCGACTGCGCGGTCTTCCTCCTAGCGGGGTTCAGATTTCGATCCAAGCCAAGGATAAAAACACTCTCCTTCTCTCTAAGACCCTTAGGGAGGGAGAGAATGACTTGGGGATTCTCAAGATGCAGCCTCCACTTGTGGTAGAGGGGCGCATCGTAGATCCACTTGGGAGGGGGCTCCCCGGAGTGGAAGTCTGGGTGTCTCGAGGACGCATGGCGGATAACCCGGAAATGCACATGATCATAGGTCTCAGAAAATCCCGAACGAAGGCCGGTGGCTCTTTCCGCCTGGTGGGTGTCCCAGAAGGGCGTTTTCGGCTAGCTGCATTTCGAAAGGGCTTCTCACTGAAGCGGTCCAAGGTTCTTAGAGTTCCCTCCAAGACCAGAGTGCTAAAGAACGTTCTGCTCGAGATGAGCCAAGGGGGGAATGTAAAAGGAGTGATCACCTCCTCCGAAGGGCTCCCCCTTGGAGGGGCTCTTGTTCAGGCCAAGGCTACCGACCAGAGTTATTCACAGTCTGTGACCTCCGACGCTGATGGGCGCTTTGAGTTCTTGGGTTTAGCCGAAGGATCCTATGCTCTTGTAGGGATGAAGAAGGGTTTTTTTGAGGAGGTCGGGCGCGAGGCGATGGGCGCCGCAGGCAAGGACTCCCAAAACATCATGAAAAGGGTGTCCTCCTTTATGAAAAAAATGGCTCGGACTCAGGTTCGGGTTCATGAGGGAGAAACAAGTGAAGTCCAATTAGAGGTTCCAGCATCCACGGGTGGACGCGTCCAACCCGATTTACGGGGAACGGTAAGTCTGGGAGGGAACCCCTTAGCCAAGGGGATGGTGAGTCTGACCCCAATTGGAGCGGGTGCGCTCCCCTTGATCGGCACTGTGGAGAAGGGGAATTTCCGAATCGAAAACGTTCCTGATGGGAGCTATCGGATCCGTTTTCAAACAGGATTCGGCTCTGGGCCGGTGGGTGCAGAAAAGGAGCTGCTACTCCAGGGGGCACGAAATCCTCTTCACTTTTCTTTTCCGGGAAGCCTTTTAGAGGGGAAAGTCCTGAAGCCGGATGGTACTCCGGCTGGAAGCGGCTTGATCGTTCGATTTTGGAAACAAGGGGAGCGCAGTGAAGCGGTCGATGACCCCAATCCCTGGTTCAATGGAAATGCAACCCTGACTTCCAGCAAGGGGCATTTCCGTTTTCAAGGCATCCCAGCAGGGACCTATGATCTCGAAGTCCGTTCTTCCGGCTTCCTCCGGAAGGGCGCAGGGTCAGGAGACCTGAAGGGAATCCTTTTAGATGAAGGAGGGCGGAGGTCGGGCTTGGTGATCCATCTGAAAAAAGGAGGGGGGATATCGGTCCAAGTCCTTGCGGATGGGAAACCCATGAAGCGGGCTGTGGTGCGTCTTGTGGACGCAATGGGAAAACCCCGGGATCTCCTTCAGGTTCAAGTTACGGACGCCGAGGGGCGCGCAAGTTTTGAAAATGTGGCTGGGGGGGAATGGAGGGTTCTTGCCCGGGGAAGGGATTGGGCGCCCAAACTCAGTGCCGTGCAAGTCGTGGAAAAAGGAGTTTCAACTCCAGTCCGGCTTGAACTCTCTAAGGGGACGGAAGTGGATCTTTCTGTTTCAGAGGAAGTACCTTTGGCGGGGATGGCGATCTTCTCTGTTTGGAGGGGGGATGGAAGCTTTGTCCTTCAGGGGGCGATTCCTTCGCACGTGAAAAAGGTGCGTGTTGGAAACCTCATGCCGGGGAAGTATCGCCTTCGAGTCGAAAACTCTCTCCTCGGGAGGCGTGAACAGGAAGTTGTGGTTCCCGCCAAGGGAACTGCCAATTGGGAATTGAAGTAGCTCCATCCAACAGCGGTTCCCAAAGCAATCTTTGGAGCAAAGATGCGATGAATCCTGTTGCTTAGAGGCCTTGGATGCGCTCATCCAAAGCTCGTTGATCCTCCGCGAAGGATAGCAAGCCAGCCTGAGTCAGAAGGCTGTCCCAAGCCAGGTTTCCGGCCCGTACTTCTGCGACCCAAGCCTTGTAAGATGGGATCTTGCCCCCCTCTTTCAGGGCTTTGCAGGTTGGCCCATCAAAATCGGGGAGTAAATCTTCGTTGCCGGTTTCACTGAGTACGGAAAGGATGTCCTCAGGTTCGCATTTGTCGAGGTCTAAGGACGAAATCCCCTCCACAGCTTTTTGGTTTCTTTCATCAAGAGTCCAAAAAACTTCAAGCTGGTCTTGGGAGATATCGACTCCCTCGGTGAATCTGACAGGAAACTCCCCCTCGACTCCCCTTTCAATGCTGGAAGGGTCTTGCCCAAGAGCCAAGAAGTCCTTCGCTACTTGGGGTGGAATCGTATAGACGTCCAAACCGGCCAAGGCTTCAACCTGCTTGGGGCCGCGCATTGAGGCTCCAATCTGCTTCGTCTTGGAGCGACCCTCCTTGCGTAACGACACCATGGTGTTGCCGCTCAGGGCTGTCGCCTTTTCACCGGCATTGGCTCCATCGCTAAGGCCATTGTCGATGAGAAAGGCGTTAATCCGGCCCATGAAGACATTGCAATAGTCCGGATCTGCAATGGTGGCGATCAAAAGGTTTTGTCTTGCGGAGAAACCGAGGGTGAAGTTGATCCGAACCCCCTTTTGACTCAATTTTCGGGCAGCCAAAAGTCCTTCTGCTGTGAGGGGAACCTTCACGATGAAGTGCTCCGGACAAATTGCGTGATACCTGAGGCCATACTCGATGCTGCGCTTGACATCGTGAGCAAGGTCGGTGTGGAGCTCGACGGACACTTGAACTCCGAAGGTCTCCACCAACTTGAGTCCATGGATGGCCCCTAGGGCGAAGGCCGTCTCAAGAACGACCGTTTTGTCATTGAGATCCGGAGCCACTTCGCGGATGAGGTTTTGAAGCCCCGGGACGCGACTGTCATAGATTCCTTTTTGGATCTCTCGGTTCAGAAGGGTGTTATTCGTGGTCAATGCCTTGAACTCGCGAGCCCAGAGTTCTTGGGCAACCCCAATGTCCCCCGTATCCAACCAGAGTTCTGTTCCTAAGGCGCCCAGGCGATCCCAAGTGGGATTGCTTTCCCAGGTTGTGGTCGCCGGTCCCGCATAATCCTCAAGAATATGGTTGCGCAAAGCCTCCGCGAGAGGCGAGTCAGATGCTGTAAGGGAATTGCTCATCAGGGTTTTCCTTGCAGGTCGAGTTCTTTGGAATCATTGAATAAGTTTTGGAGGCGAACCGTTCGAAGTGCGTCTCGCTTGAGAATAGCGATTGCTTGGATGACTGCTGCAGCTCCAGCCAAGTTGGTAATACAGGGGACCTTGTAGGAAATCGCGGCCCGGCGAATCAGGCGATCGTCGGAGCGTTGAATCTTGCCCGAAGGTGTATTGATAATGAGTTTGATTTCTCGGTTTTTAATGAGATCGACAATGTGAGGACGACCTTCGTGGATTTTGTTTACCTTTGTGACAGGGATCCCCAGGTTGTGCAGGGCTTTGTAAGTCCCCGAAGTTGCGACAATCTCGAACCCTAGAGCAGCGAGTCGATCCGCAAGCCCAAGGGCAATGCGCTTGTCTTCATCTTTGACCGAGATGAAGACCTTGCCGGATTGAGGGAGTTCGGTTCCCGAAGCCATGAGGGCCTTTGCGAAGGCAGCTCCAAAATTTCGGTCAATCCCCATGACTTCTCCTGTGGATCGCATCTCAGGACCGAGGATCGTGTCCACTTCGGGAAATTTGATGAAAGGGAAGACCGGAGCTTTGACTGCAAAGTGTTCTGGGACGATTTCTTTTGTGAAGCCGATGTCCCTTAGTTTGGCTCCAGCTTGAACCATCGCCGCATAGCGGGCCAAAGGGACCCCCGTTGCTTTGGCCACAAAGGGAACGGTCCGCGAAGCTCTTGGGTTGACTTCTAAGACGTAGAGACGGTTCTGTTGCACAGCCCATTGCACGTTCATGAGGCCGACAATCCCCAATTCTTTAGCAATGGCGATGGTTTGCCTCCGGATCTCATCCAACACATCATCAGCCAGAGAATAAGCTGGGAGGGAGCAGGAGCTGTCCCCACTATGGACGCCGGCTTCTTCGATATGCTCCATGATTCCCCCGATCACAAAGTCCTCTCCGTCTCCGATCAGGTCCACGTCCACTTCGATCGCTCCTTCCAGATATCGATCGAGGAGAATGGGTTTATCTTCTCCAACCTGGACGGCTTCTTTCATATACCGAGTAAGAGATTGGTTATCCCAAACGATCTCCATGGCTCTCCCCCCTAAGACATAGGAAGGGCGGACGACTAAGGGAAAGCCAACCTTTTTTGCCTCCTCGAAGGCCTCATCCTCAGTGCGGGCAATCCCGTTTTCGGGTTGCCGGATCCCCAGCTTTTTGATGAGAAGCTGAAAACGCTCCCGGTCTTCGCACAGATCGATGCTCTCCACCGGGGTCCCGAGTAAGGGGATTCCTGCTTTTTGCAGGCCATTGGCAAGGTTGATGGGCGTTTGTCCCCCAAATTGAAGAATCAAACCCTTGGGCTTCATTTTTTGGGCAATATGACAGACGTCCTCCAAGGTCAGCGGTTCAAAGAAAAGGAGGTCCGATGTGTCGAAATCCGTCGATACAGTCTCCGGATTGCTGTTCACCATAATGGCTTCGATTCCCATGTCCTGGAGTGCGAAAGCCGCGTGGCAGCAGCAGTAATCAAACTCGATTCCTTGACCGATGCGGTTAGGCCCCCCCCCAATGATCATGATCTTCTCTTTGTTGCTGATCCGGGTTTCGTCCTCATGTTCCCAGGTGGAGTAATAATAGGGGGTATAGGCTTCGAACTCGGCCGCGCAGGTATCTACAAGCTTATAAGTGGGGAAAAGACCCAAATCTTCGCGTCGCCGGGCAACGGTTCGCTCTCCGACTCCACAGAAATCACCGATTTGCCGATCCGAGTATCCCTGCTTCTTGAGCTGGAGAAGGAGCTTTCGATCTAAACTGGAAAGCCCCTTGCCCCGGAGCCCTTCGATGGCTCTTTCTTCTTCTACGAGTTGGAGGAGTTGGTCCAGAAACCATGGATCGATCCCTGTAGCTTCGTGAATCTCTTCAAGGCTCAGGCCAGCCCAGAGGGCATAACGGAGCCACCAAATACGGTCAGGGCGGGGAGTGACTAGGTGGCTCTTGATTTCCTCGTTGGAGCTGGGTCCATCTGCTCCCCATGGGGCTTGTCCCAAGTGATTCCCAAATCCTGTCCCTCCTGTTTCCAAAGAGCGCAGGGCCTTTTGAAAAGCCTCCCTGAAGGTTCTCCCGATGGCCAGGACCTCTCCCACGCTCTTCATCTGCGTTCCAAGGGTCATTTTTGCTGTGGGGAACTTTTCAAAAGTCCAGCGGGGGATTTTGACGACTGTGTAATCCACGACCGGCTCAAAGCTCGCCGGGGTCTCCTTCGTGATGTCATTTTGGATCTCATCGAGGCTGTAACCCACAGCCAGTTTGGCGGCAATCTTGGCAATCGGGAAACCGGTGGCTTTGCTGGCGAGAGCAGAGGATCGAGACACCCGGGGGTTCATCTCGATGACAACCAGGCGCCCATCTTTCGGGTTGAGCGCGAACTGCACATTGGATCCACCTGTTTCAACCCCGATTTCTCGAATGACGGCGATCGAGGCATCACGAAGGCGTTGGTATTCTTTGTCGGTCAGGGTTTGAATTGGGGCGACGGTGATCGAGTCTCCCGTGTGGACGCCCATCGGGTCGATATTTTCGATCGAACAGATGATGACAACGTTATCTTTGTTGTCCCGCATGACCTCGAGTTCAAATTCTTTCCACCCGAGGATGCATTCTTCGACCAGGATTTCTCCGTTTAGGGAGAGGTCCAGGCCCGATCTGGCGATTTCTTCGAACTCATCGAGGTTGTATGCGATTCCGCCCCCCGAACCTCCCAAGGTGAAGGATGGGCGGATGACACTGGGGAGGCCGATTTCCTCCATAGCCTGCTTGGCTTCTTCCAGGCTATAAGCGAGGAGGCTCTTGGGCATCTCCAGGCCGATGCGGTTCATGGCGGCTCTAAACTCTTCCCGCCCTTCGGCCCTGGCGATGGCATTGCGATCCGCGCCGATCATCTCGACCTTGAGTTTGTCGAGGACCCCTAAGTCCGCCAAACGGAGCGCAAGGTTCAATGCGGTTTGCCCCCCCAATGTAGGGAGAATGGCGTCCGGCTTCTCCCTTTCCATGATTCGAGTGAGAGAATCGACGGTGAGGGGTTCAATATAGGTTGCGTCCGCCATGTCCGGGTCGGTCATGATGGTGGCTGGGTTGCTGTTGACCAGAATTACCCGAAACCCCTCTGCTCTGAGGGCTTTGCAAGCTTGGGTTCCTGAATAGTCGAATTCGCAGGCTTGGCCGATCACGATCGGGCCGGACCCAAGGATTAAGATACTGTCGATGTCTGTTCTTTTTGGCATCGTATGGCCCCATCGGCCGTCATGATCGTCTTGAAGAACCAGTTCCAGGAAATGAGAATACTGTTTCTTGCAGAAAAGCCGAGAGATCGAAACAGAATCGAGCTCAACTTGGAAGAGGGAAGGTCGTAAGACTCACGAAATGCTCAAATTCTTAAACATATTTGTCTGTCTGATTCTCCCCGGATTTTCTCCCCAAGGTCCTCAAAAGGCTGATTTGAAGCCTTTGGTGCGTATCAAGAAGATCTTGCCTGGCGCTGTCCTTCTCCTGGAGGGGGGGCAGAAAATTCGTCTGCGGGGATTGGAATTTCCCAGGCCCGATCTCGAAAAGAAGGCCCTCCGCCCCTTGGTAGGGAGGGAATTCCTCTGGCGGGAAGAGGAGCCCGATGTAGACCAGCCGAAAATCAGCCGTGGCCTCCTCTTTGAAAAGGGGAAAAAGATCTCAGTCAATGCAGAATTATTGGAACAAGGGATGGCATGGTTTCGGGTCCGATCCCGACGGGATACGGTTTTCTCGAACCTCCAGCTTGCCCTTTTTCGCGCCCGATCGGGCCGCCGAGGCATCTGGAAAGGTACCCCTATGGCGCGGGGCACTCCCCCCTTCTTCCGTGGAGGGGTCCTGGGACTCTACTACAAAGAATCCCGCCTGGACTACCATAAGCAACTCAGGCGCATCCGAGACATTGGAGCGGATTGGGTTCTCCTCCTCCTGACCGTCTTTACTCCCAAGGTGGATTCGAGCAAGATTGTGAAAGACCCGAACCGGACTGTGCAGGAGGGTAGGCTCAAGGAAACCATCCGTTACGCCAAGGGCCTGGGCCTCAAGGTTGCGTTGATGCCCATCGTTTTGATCCGAGAATCGGACAATGACGATGACTGGAGAGGGACTCTTCGGCCTAAAGATCCCATGTCCTTTTGGCTCGATTATGACAAGCAGCTCTGCCACTACGGGGATATAGCCCGAAAAAACGGAGTAGAACTGTTCTTTATTGGAAGCGAACTCTGTTCCCTCGAAGAAAATTATCCCAAAGCCTGGCCCAGAATCATCAGCAATCTTCGGGGGCGCTTTGGGGGATGGCTGAGCTATTCCGTCAACTGGGATCACTATGATGTTCCCAAGTTTTGGGGGCTCCTCGACTGTGTTGGCTTAACTGCTTACTTTGAACTCACTGAGAACAAAAGGGCGAGCGCCAAGGAATTGGAGATGGGCTGGAAAAAGGTGCGAAAGGAACTGGAAGGAGTTTCAAAGAGCTTGGGGAGGCCCATTTTTTTGACCGAGTTGGGGTACCCAAGTCAGGAAGGGGCTAATACCGCTCCTTGGAATTATCTATTGGCAAAGGACAGGCCTGATACGGAGGAGCAGGCCCTATGCTTTGAAGCCTTCGCGAAGGTCATGAAGGACGCCAAGTTCCTTCAAGGGGCCTTCATTTTTGACTTCTTTGAGGAGGGAGGGGCGAAAGACACAAGCTATGCGCTTTGGGGGAAACGAGCCTGGTGGGTTGTGAGAGATCTGTTCCGGTATTGGGCGCAGAAAAGATAAAGAGCTACTTCACCGCCTGGATTGCTTTGAGGGCTTGGAGGAGCCCCGCGCCAAAGGTTTTGTCCCAGCCTTTGGGGCCGAGATCTTTTGCGGTCGTTTCAAGTATACGTTTGACTTCCCATGCGGGGAGGTCGGGTGCCTTGGAGAGGAGTAGGGCAGCGACACCTCCTGCGTGAGGGCCTGAAAAGGAATTCCCGGCCGGCCCCACGCAGAGGCCATAACCATCGCCAACTTCCAGGACTACTTTCCAACCTACGCGCTTAAAAAACCGCCTTGTCCTCTTGTTGATGGGAACCCAGCAGGGATAACCCGTGAAGAACCCCGTTACATCGGGCTTGTGGAGAGGTTTGGACTTGGGGTAGTCGGAGTAAAAGCGCACTCCTTCCCAATAACAAGGTCCCTCACTGCTGGCTCGGGCCTTCTTGCCTTCCTTGTTGATCCCCGCGGCCGTGACGACACAGGGGATGTCCTTGGGGAGAGCGATTTGATGTCCCTGGGGCGCGGGCCTGCGTCCACCCACCCCGAAGTTTCCTGCACCTCCGACAGCCACGATCCCCATGGCTGCCATATGCTCATGTGCAAGCCGATAAAGTCCCCGCCAGTTTCCCAAGGGGATTCCAACCCACATATAACTCATTGAAAGGACATCTGCCTCCTTCTCCACCGCATATTCGTAAGCTTGGAGGCCAGCACCCCGTAGGTAGAGCAATCTTGCCTCAGGTGCGATCCCTGTCACGATCCATCGATCCCCCTTGGGAGTGGGCCGACCGGCGAGGATTCCACTGCACATGCTTCCGTGGGAAAAGGGTCGGCGCCGCCTGGGGCTTTGGCTTAAGCAGTCGTTTGCCTTCCCCCGAAAATCCCATCCGAAGATGTCATCCACCAATCCATTTCCATCATCGTCCATCCCATTCAGTTTCTCCTTGGGGTTGCACCAAAGAGCCCCGATCAGGCTTGGGGTGGGTAACAGGCTATCGTCAATGATGGCAATGAGGACACCCTTACCTGTGGCCCCCTTTTTCCAGGCTTGATCTGCCTGAATGCGTTTTAGATTCCAGGTGGGTTCCAATTTCTCGGAGCTGTAGTCGTAGTTTTTCATGCGCTCCTGCTCTTGTTTCCACATTGTCAGCATCTTTTGAAGGAAAGGGCGGTTCTTTTTTATCTGCTTGAAGACATCGATTTTATTCACCGGAAGAGCAAGAGAAGGAAGGCGGGGCGGTTTCTTATAAATGAATTCCACGAGGGGTGATGAAGCAAGTTGGGCGATCCCTTTGGCGGTGGCTCGCGCTGCGAAGCCGTTGACGATGAAGTAGCGGCGTACTCCTTCGAGGTCTTTGGCTTTCTCCAGTTTCTTTACAAGGAGCCGAATCTCCTCAAAAGAGTTGGCGGCCTTTTCTCGAAGGAGTTGGTAGATCCTCTTGCGGAGCTTTCTCCGATGAGCGCCCTTATTCTCCTTTTTGAAGGCAGGGTAGGAAGCGGAATCGACAAAGAGCTGCCCTTTCATTCGAACGAAAATCTCTGTGAGTCCGGAAACTTGATTCAGGCCTTTATCCAGCTTGATGGGTTGTTGGAACGTTTTCAGGGAAGTTGGGGCGGGTTTCGTTTGGGTTTTCTGTCCGGGAAGGTCCGAGGAAAGGAGGTTGGAGAGGATGAAGGAGAGGGCAAGAAGAGGAACCGCAATTTTTTTTTGAAAGGTCATGAAGACACCCTAACCGATGGAGTTGAGTCTGTACACGTAAGGGATGGGGGACTGCGACAAAAAAACAGGGTTAAATGGGGGGCATGAGATAAATGGGTTGGACCCTTTGCACGATGCGGGAGAGGGGTAATGATGCGAAGAGATCGGCTGCTTTGGGGGTAGGTAAAAGGATCTGATGGCAGGAAACGGGGATTCCTTCTTGAGGGCCGGCGACGAATGCCAAGTTCATGCAGAAGCTTTCAAGGTCTGGGGCCGGGAGGCAACGGGGATCCCCAAGCCGTTGCAATGTATTAGCGTCGCTTCGGTAAAGGCAGTAGGACCAGTGTTTCCGGCGGGCATCTAAGGCCACCCCGAAGGTCTCCCCGGGTTGGGCATGCTGGGCGGCCCGTTTTGCAAAAAGGTCTGTGCTGTAGAGAGCATGGATTTTGCTTCCCACCGTGAATTCCATGGTCTGCGCAAGAGCGAGGCCTACTCGAAGGCCCGTGTATGAACCCGGACCTTGGTCAATAAGAATCGAAGAAAGATCCTTGGGTCCGATCCGGGCTTTTTCCAAGAGTTCGCGAAGCGCCTCATGGAGAGATGCGGCCCGCTTGGTCCGGAGATCGGTCTGGGGGAGCAGAAGTTCTTCCCCAGACCAGAGGGCAAGGGAGATTTGCGGAAAGGCAGTTTCGATGGCAAGGACCTTAGCACCTTCTCCAAAAGTCTCTGTGAGTAGCTCAGAAGGGATCATTTCTCTCACTGATAAAGCCGTTCAGCTGAGGGTCCTGCGAACAACATCAACGATCCGTTGGACGACATCCTTGACGATGTCTTGTGTGGGGCCTTCAGCCATCACGCGGCAGAGAGGTTCCGTGCCCGAGTAACGAAGGACAACCCTTCCTTCATTGCCCAGTTCTTTCTCGATGCGTTTCCAAACATCCATAATCTCTGGGAGGTCTTCGAGGGGAGGTTTTTGTTTTACCTCGACATTGACCAGGAGCTGTGGGAAGGCCGAGAAACTGGAGGCAAGATGGGAAAGGGGTTCTCCTGTTTGTTTCATGACCTGAAGAAGTTTG
>JALSSW010000024.1 GCA_026984035.1 Planctomycetota bacterium | reverse complement strand
TGACGCCCAGGAACTGGTGGTTGCGGGCCAGAATCTTGCGCGGCTCCCCGGATGAGTCGTCGAAGACGATGAAATTCTCCAACAGGTCCAGGAAGTTCCGCTTGGAGCAGACGCCTTTGAGCATGGTCTCCATGTCCACCACGCCCGGCTCTTCCTCGGCAAGGCGCTTCCACTCGTGAAAATGCCCCCAACGGCTCGAAATGGAACCGATGCGGGCCTTGTCCCCGTTGCCGAGCATGAGTACGGCGTTGTGATGGAAGAGATGCGGGATCGTGTCCTTGTAGTCCGAGAGATTCTTGTCGAATGCGGTCCGCAGATTCTTGTGGATGTTCTTGCATTCGATAAACAGCAGCGGCAGGCCGTTCACAAAGCCGATGATGTCCGCCCGGCGGCGGTAGAGTTCGCCACGGACCCACAGCTCGCGGACACAGAGAAAGTGGTTGTTCTCCGGTTCTGCGAAATCGAATACGCGCAGCCGATCCCGAACCCGCTCGCCTTTGTCGTTGCGGAAGGTGACCTGCACGCCATCTTTTAGCAGGGCGTACTTTTCGCGGTTCGTGGCCAGCATGGTCTGCGTTGCGACCGTCGCCGTAATCCGGCGCACCGCGTCATCATAGGCAGCCTCGGGCAGGCCGGGATTCAGTTCACAAAGCTTTTGCCGTAAATACCGAGTTAAGACCACTTCACGGTCTGATTGCCGCCCCAGCAGGCTGTCCGGGCCGAAATCCTCGTTGTTGTAGGCATACACCGAGTCCCAGCCGAGTTCCTTTTCCAGGTACTCGGCAGTGGTTTGTTGCACAAGTGTGTCCTCGGTATAAGTACTGCTCACTATTGCTGGCCTCTAACAGTAATAGGTATGCTCACCATATTTGCGACCGGTGTGTAGATATCCACATCCTGTGCAGGGGTGTGGATGGAGACAATGAGAGAATATCTCGTTTTCCGTCCCCACCGATCGAGCCAGGGGCGCTCACGCCACCACCCGATCACCGGATATACACCAACCATATTGCATGTCGCCAGGTCAGCGGCCGTTCCCTGCCATATATCCGAATGGATCGAGCCCTGATCTCTCCCGTTGGAACCAATACGCCAACGTTCACTTCCGCTGCTTGAGTCAGGCTTTTCGCCATCTTCTCTTGCCGCGGCGTTAAGCCTCTGAAGGAATGTGTGGCTATCTTCACCGACATTATTCAAGTCAAAACGCAACGCATGAGATGCATAACGGTACCTGTCTTTCCAGCCGACTTCTCCTGGACCGGGTTCAATGAAATAAGACAAGGTGATCCTTAGGGTAACCTGCGTTTCTCCAAGCGACAGCAAAACATCCTTCGGCCACGGCAACTCATGCAGGTGCATGTCTTTTGTGCGATAGCCACTTGAACCCGTTTTTCTGTCGTATGGCTGGATCTCTTCCTGGGCAATCAATGTCAGACTGTTACGGTAACAGGCCAGGGCACGTTCGAGATCCGGGACTCCGTATCCGCAGATGCGCAGCAGGCGGGCATAATCGGTTTTATTGTTCGATTGCAAAAATTGCTGCTTTATGGCATCCGTCCACTTTGCCGAGTGTACCAGCAGCCCACGAATTGTCTCAGGCCAGGCCTCTGGATATGTTGCCTGAATTTGAGCTGCCATCCACGCCGCCTGGGCGGTAGCGGCACTGGTGGCATTGATAAAGTCAAACTGCCTTTTGGTGGGTTCATGTCCTGTGGATAAAATGGCCAGGTCATCATGTTCGGAGATAAAGCCATCAGGTGCACGTCCTACATTGCCACCCTCCAGGACGATATCCGGCTTGACAGGCCATTTCCGGCCTTCCCACGTCAGGGATGTGGAGCTGAACGGAGATAAACCTCCGGCCGGAGCCACCGGGTCATACGCTTCCAGATCGGGATCGGTCAACCTCGCTTTGTTGGTAAATGCTCCAACAGTCAAGGCATTCCAGGACTGGCCGGGATCGTGAATTGAGTTTGTCAGATTGCTGTCGGGATAATTGCTCCATTCTTCCTTACCCTCTATATTACCGGCAGCAACAATGAACAACCGTTTTTGATCATCGTCGTAGCCGGATGTCAGTTGATCTATGGCCGCAGACCATGAGGACGGCCGTCCCCGGTCCCGTCCATCCGTCGAAGTAACAGCCATACAGCCAATGTGGCTTCGATTTGGCTTTTGTATCCCTGCCCTGCTGATCCCCTGGATGGTAATATCGCCATACAGTTCTGGATCGTTGGCCCCTTGTGGCGGGAGTATCTTGACAGATTCCAGACAGTGATAGATTTCTATTGTACTGTTGCTTTCCAAGGCCTCCTGCAGATCCCCATAACCGGCGACACCACACATCAATGTTCCATGTCCGTGATGATCCGTTTTTTTCCACTTTGGATCGACCGCATGACAATCACTGTCTTTGAGGATTGGTTCCAACAGCATATGACCGTTGTTGCCCCCGGTATCCAAAATGGTTACAGCCACAACAGGATCTTCAGACACTGACAGCCGAGATCGTAAATCTCTTACCCATTCGGTCTGCTCTTTGTTGTTGAGCCCAAGGAAGAACCGGGCCGTCTCCTTGGCTCGCCTGAATTCCGCGATATCAGGGCTGGATTCAATGAGCTCCGCCAATTGGCCTCGATTGGCTTTTACCAGGACCACTGTCCGTTCCGGAAAACGCAGCGCCCTGTCCTGAAGGTCAATGCCAAGTTGCGCCGCAATATCCCGAAAGGACCGTTCCGTATTGTCTGCATCTCCCCGAAGCCAGATTTCGCACCAGATCGCGTTATCATCCGGCAGCAATTCCGGCTCGTCCTGCCAGAAAGATTCCAGTACCGCCAGGCGCACATCCTCGATACTGTTGACCAGTTTTTCGTTTTTCGGTTTTCCGGCCTTGGTTTCTTCTTCTGCATACTTGCGGACTTTTTCAAGAAAAAGGCGTTCCTTCCCTGCCGGTATGTAAACCGTGGCCCGGGTTACCGTATGCTCCAGATCATCCTGCGCCGGAACGGTGCGGATATTCAAAAGACGGATGCCTGCCCGCCTGTCTTCCAGGCTTTTGGTGACCAGATCGTGATCTGGGGCACTTTCAAATTCCAGGTAAACGCCTTGCCGGACAGGCAATGATACGGCGGTTCGCTGGTCTGCGGTCTGCCTTGCAGCCTGCCAGGCGGCGTCCAGTTGCCGCTTGAGTTTTGCGCTGTGACTGGCGCGGGGACGTGGTGGGATGCGGAACTCCGCGCCCCGGGTGGGTGGGCTGGTATATTCAGACGCCTCGCCGGAGTGATCCAGGAAAATATGCCTGTAGCCATCCGTCATGGTCGTTTACCTCTGCTCTTTGGCATAGGCCAGACGCCGCTCGCGCAGCATCTTTTTCAGAAGCGTTGCCGTCACTGTTTTCCGGTCCGCCAGAATAGCCTCCTTGATGGCATCGTCGCAGGCCTGGGTGATCTCGGCATGGCTGAGAGTATCAGCCTCCATGACCGCTGTTTTCAGCGAGAGCTTTTTCCCGCGGAAGCCGCCGAGCCGGTTTTCCATGAGCTGTCTGCGCTCTTCAGGATTGGGAGGATGATAGTAGAGCACATCGTCAAAGCGCCGGAAAAGCGCCTGGTCCAGAATGCGGGGGCTGTTGGTCGCCGCCACGATCAGGCTGTCCGATTTGTCCTGTTCAATGAACTGCAGGAACGAGTTGAGAACCCGCCGCATCTCGCCCACATCATTGTCCCGTCCGCGCTCCGCTCCAATGGCATCGAACTCGTCGAACAGATACACGCCGCGCCGCTCCCGGATCACGTCGAAAATTTGACGCAGCTTTGCGCTGGTTTCACCCATGAACTTGGTCACCAGCTTATCCATGAGAATGGTGTGAAGCGGCAGGTGCAGTTCGCCCGCCAGGACAGCGGCGGTCATGGTCTTGCCCGTGCCGGGGGGGCCTGCCAGCAATGCTTTGCGCCGGTTGCCCAAACCGTGTTTCTTGAGTTTTTCCTGCTGGCGGTATTCCCGCAGAATGCGCTTGATGCGGTTTCGCATCTCATCGGATACGATCAGATCCGCAAGCCGCTCCCTGGGTTCCGCCGAAATAACCAGGTCATCCAGCTCGCGATTGAATCGAATAACCCGCACAGGCGCGGACTTGGCCTGGTCCACCAGGGCGCGTATTTCATGGGCCAGGGTGCTGTGCCCCTGCTTTGCTTCATGGGCGGCCAGTTGCAGGGCAATGGTTGCAAAGCGCTCCCGGTCATCGGCAAAATGGGACCGGATCAGTGATTTCAGTTGTTCAGCGGTGGCCATGACCGCCTCCGTTTTTTTGTTTTGTATTCATACCGCAATCTCTCCGTTCATGAGACGGGGGAGGAGGAGGTCGCGGGCTTTGATCAGTTTTTCAGTTGCACGATGAAGATTCTCTATCTGTGAATCGATGGGGCCTACATATTCCATGAACATCTTTACAACTGAATCCGATGGTTGCGGCAACTCCACGCTATGAAGGTCCTTTTTCGTAATCGCCGCGAATATGGCGCCACCGCCTATCATGTCTTCCTTGAAAAAATGGCTCTTTAGTGCATAGAAAAGAAAATTTTGCTGTCCGAACCTCGACCTTATCGCTGCAAGGCCTCGCCCGATCACGATTTTGTCCGTCGTGATATTGATTCTTCCAACTGGTGCTCGCACACTGAACAGTATATCGCCCGGTTCCGCAATACGGTTTTGTACGGTGCAATAAGTCTTGTGTGACGGAAACCTTACGCCGAAGTTTGTCACGCCCTGATGAAACGGGAGGCCGATTCCATTTTCATTATAATAGATTGATTTTGGGCTTTGCCCCATTGTTATTTCTGCGATTCCTCCCAGCGGTTTCTTCTCCCACCCCACCGGCACGCCGTCGGTGATCTTGACGTGTTCGTGGCCGGGGAAGCGGAGGTGGACGAACCATTCCTTGTAGAGCAGCCGCGCCGATTGCTCCAGCAACTGAATCCGGCGGCGGTTGTTTTCGATGAGGTCGTCGTAGGCGGATAAGACCTCGACGATGCGAGTCTGTGTCGCACGTTCGGGGAGGGGAAGACGAAATGCCGAGAGCACCTTGGCATTCGCATTTGGCTGGGCGGCGCCGCCAACACGAGACAGTACGAATTTCTTGTAGACAGCAGATTCGACAATGCGGCCGACGTATTCCGGATCAGCGCGCTCCGGGTCAATGCGGATGCGCACGAGGTAGGAAGCAAAAACAGCTTCGGGGTTATCCCGAATCAACTTCGCATAGCCGACGGTCGCTCCTGTGCGAGCGATAACGATATCTCCAGGCGCAAGTGAGAAACGATCTTTGTCTTTCTCAGCGATCTCGCAGTATGGGACGGAGTCCCAGTCGATTTGAGATGGCACGATGTCGGTTATGCGTAGGAAGTGCGGGCCAACAGGTCTATCGGATGCGGACGCGGTGTACCCATACCGCACAGACTCCGCGATCTCAACCAAGCTTTTCACCGGCATAGACCTCATACCCCCAGCTCCTCGAAGTTCTTCTTGATCGTCGCCGCCAGCTTCATTCCCCCTCCTCACTTCCGGCCAACTCCGCTTCGATCTCTTCTATGCTCGGCAGGCTGCCTTTCAGGTCGTCGGGGAGGGTTTCGGTGAGCCGGGTTTCCCAGTCCGCCACGCCGATGGGTTTGGCAAACCCCCGCAGGGCGTATTCGGCCACGATCCTGTTTTTGCCCTTGCACAGCAGCAGGCCGATGGCGGGTTTGTCGTCCGGGTGGCGCATCAGGTCATCCACAGCGGAAAGATAGAGGTTCAACTGCCCCACGAAGGCGGGATCAAACGGCACGGCCTTGAGTTCCACCACCACGAAACAGCGCAGTTTCAGGTGGTAGAAGAGCAGGTCGATGTAAAAATCCCGGTCTCCGACTTCGAGCAGCACCTGTCTGCCCACAAAGGCGAAGCCGGCCCCAAGTTCCAGCAGGAATTTCTGAATGTGATCAACCAGGGCCTGTTCAACCTCCCGCTCCCGGCGTGTGTCAGCAGTGCCGAGAAAGTCGAACAGGTAAGGATCTTTGAACACCTGGGCCGCCATGTCGGAATCTGACGGAGGCAGGACAAGCTCAAAATTGTTGATCGCCTTGCCTTCGCGCTTGTGGAGGCCGGATTCAATCTGCATCACCAGGATATTGCGGCTCCAGCCGTTTTCAGCGGCTTTGGCGGCGTACCACAGGCGCGTTTCCGGATCACTGCATTTTTCGAGCAGCGCCAGATTGTGGTACCAGGTGATTTGTGCAAGCGCCTCTTGCACTATTTTCCTGTCCGGCCACGCCTGGGCGAACTTACGCATGTACTTGAGGTTGCGTGGAGACAGCCCGTTCATGTCGGGAAATGTCACCTTGAGGTCGTGCGACAGTCTGTCGATGATCTTTGCGCCCCAACCCTCCCTTGCCTGACGGTCCAGGATGGTCTTGCCGATGTCCCAGTACAGCAACACCATCGCCGCGTTGGCCGCCATGACCACCCGCAGCCGTTCTGAACGGATACGCTCTTTGATTTCAGTCAGAAGCGTCCCATAACCGTCCGGCAGCTCCCCCTTTCCCGGAGGAACCGGCATCGCCGCCCCTTCGCGCGCCCGTCCCCTGAACTTCCGCGGTTCGTCGTTCCGGGCGGAAGATGGTTGCCTTCTCTTTTTCATATCCCCAGTTCCTCGAAGTTCTTTTTGATTTTCGCGGCCAGCTTCACCGCCTCCGCGTTCAGGTCTTCGAGTTCCACGTGGATCTCCCGCAGGGCTTCCTCAAAGTCAAAATCCTCGTCCTCTTCTTCGGGGGCAACTCCAACATAGCGTCCTGGCGTGAGTGACCAGTCGTTGGCTTCGATCTCGGCGCGGTTTACCAGCTTGACCAGCCCTTCCACGTCGCGGAGTTTGGCATCAGGGAACCGCTCGGTCAGCCAGCGGGCCTGACGGTGGAAGTAACGGACCTGTTTGAGCTGGGCGACGGCCACTTGCCGGGCGTTGTCGGCGGCTTTCATTTGCTTTCGCATTTCCCCCCATCCGCTCTTACCCCCTCTCCCAGTGGGAGAGGGCTGGGGTGAGGGTGCTTGCTGAAGCGTCTCAAAGAGACGCGAAGCAAGCTTGTAGAGCAGGTCCGCCTGTTTGATCAGGTCGCGGCTGGCCTCGGCAAGCGGGGCGATCCGTTCGACGGCTTTTTTAAGTGCGCCGTTGGTGGTTTTCTGCTTCTTCCAGGCGGCTTGTTCCTTGTCCACACCCTTCTGGAATCGCTCGATGTCCGCGGGAAAGGTTCCAAGCGCCTCGTCCAGTTCGCGCAGAACCTCGGCCTGCGGGGCATCTTTGCCCAGGGTCTTGAGGAACGGTTGAAGTGCGTCCCGGAGCGCCCGCAAAGCGGCCACGAATGACGGAAGCGGCTTGATTCCGTTGCCGTCTTCATCTTTGCTTTCAAAACACGCAGCCCCCTCATCGAGCATTTGGAGGCAGTATCCGGCCACGAGATCAAGGAAGCGGTCCGTCTGGCCGCGATAGAGCCAGACAATAGCAAGGATGTTTAGTTGCTGTTCCGGGCTGAAGTCGTAAATCTTGCGCGTAACCTTGCGGTAGATGTTCCGGCCATCAAGCATGAGTACTTTGTCGCGCAGTTTCTCCGGCTTGGCCCGGTTCAGGAACCACAGCTCACAGGGAACCGTTCGCGTGTAGAAAAAGTTCGAGCGGATGGCGACCATGATATCCACATCGCCTGTCTCGACGAGCTTCTGCCGGACCTTGGCCTCATCCCGCCCCGCGCTGGAGGCCTGCGAGGACATGACGAAGCCGGCGCGGCCTTTTTCACCCAGATAGCTGTAAAAGTAACTGATCCAGATGTAGTTGCCGTTGGTGACCTTGCCCTTCTTGTTGACGCCCGGCAGGCCGAAGGGCAGGCGCGGGTCGTTCTTGACCTTGTCCGCGTCGATCTCATCCACGTTGAATGGAGGATTGGCCATCACAAAATCGGACTTACCGAGCAGTTCGTGGGGGTCTTCGTAATAGGTGATGGCTTTCTGGATGTCGCCTTCGAGGCCGTGTACGGCGAGGTTCATCTTCGCCAGCCGGATCGTCGTGGCGTTCTTCTCAAGTCCACGAAACGTGAGCTTGTCCGACGGGTTCTGGTGCAGACGTTCAACGAAGCGCGCGCTCTGTACGAACATGCCGCCCGAGCCGCAGGCCGGGTCCAGAACTGTGCCGCGTTCGGGCTCAATAATGTTGGCGATGAGCGATACCAGCGAGACGGGCGTGAAGAACTCGCCGCCGTCGTGCGCTTTCTGATCCGCGAACTGGGTCAGGAAGTATTCGTAGATGCGGCCGAAGACGTCGCCGGAGACTTTCTTGAGTTCATCGGGGTTAAGCGTCCGTAGAAGTTGGCCTAGGACATCGTTGTCCAGTTCCTGGTATTCGCTCTTGGGCAGGACGCCGCGCAGGTTTTCGTAATCCGCCTCAATCGATTCCATGGCGGTGATAATGGCCTTGGCTCGGTCCTCGCTGTCCGGCAACGAAACGAGGTAATCGAACTGCGCCTTGGGCCGAAGGAAGATTGAGCTTTTCTGCGAGAAGTCCTCTTTGGTCAAGGCCCGTGTCTTGCCGCCACGCTTGGGAAGGTTCGCTTCGATGTCGTCCTTGACGGCAAGGAATCGGCTGTAGGCATGGCGCAGGAAGATCAAACCCATCACAGGCAGAAAGTACTCGTTGCTGGCGTAGTTGGAGTTCGCCCGCAACGTGTCCGCTGCTCCCCAAAGGCGTTTCTCGATTTCTTCAAGGTGTTCTAGTTGGACCATCAAAACTCTCCTATTCAACCGATCCAATCTCTGACTTGGTCTTGGCTGCCTATCCATCCTCTTCCTATGCGCCGTCTTTATAAGCCGGGCGATCCCCTTTGGAGAGCTTGAAAGGAAACAGACAAACAATTTTTTGCATGGAAAAGCCCTTGTTGTTTTTCCAGTGATAACAATTAAGGGAGGATATGTTGATGTCACCACATCGTTATTCAGTAGTCATTTCAACCCTTTTTGCACCCTGTTGGCGAAATACTAATAAACACCAACGCAAACGGCCCATTTCTTAAATGGACAGGTAAAGGCGAAACAAGATAAAAGAGAGCTTCTCTTTCTTCCGATTTAGTGAGAACGGTTAGTAATTTCCATCGGTGACCCTGTTCAAATCCTGCCAGGAAGAACTCTCCTAGTATGGCGCTAGGAGCACAATAATACATCCAAGGAGAACGATATATTCTGGGATGAAGGTCAACTTAGGAGAGCGTTGGAAGACCATCGTTTCATGGGGGTCAAATTGAACTGGGAAGAAGCTGTCGGCTTGGTGTCAAACCAATTTTTTTATCAATTGAGTTTATCTTTTGTAGTCAAATAGAAGATTTCGGAAGGCAAAGTCTTCAAGGTACATAGAACCCCGGTATTCGAAGAGAATGAAGAACACAAGCAGGATTGGGTTTGCACCCATTTGCTTTCGAAATCACAAGGTTTAGAAAAGGCCAACCTTGGAAAGTTGGGTAGAAAGAAAGGATAGGGTGGCAAAGGAAAAACTGGCTCCCCGAGTAAGACTCGAACTTACAACCCTCCGGTTAACAGCCGGATGCTCTACCATTGAGCTATCGGGGAATCGGTTTGTGGGCCGGAGACTGTAGCAAGGATCGGGTTTTGGTCAAGGGGATCTTGAGAAGGAAAATCTGGGGGAGGAGGAAGGGGGGCTTGGGGTTATTGGGATTCGAGGGCTTGGAGGCCGGGTAGGGTTTTGCCTTCGAGGAGTTCGAGGGAGGCGCCGCCGCCGGTGGAGATGTGGGAGATGTTGGCTTGGAGGCCTAGGAGTTCGAGGGCGGCTACGGAGTCGCCGCCGCCGACGACGCTGTAGGCGGTGGAGCTTGCGACGGCTTTGGCGAGGGCTTCGGTGCCGCGACGGAATTCGGGCCATTCGAAGACGCCCATGGGGCCGTTCCAGAGGATGGTTTTGGCGTCGCTGAGGGCTTCTTGGTAGATGGCTCGGGTGCGGGGGCCGATGTCGAGGCCCATGCGGCCGCGGGGGATGTCGGGGCCGGTGATTTCGTAGGGGCTGTGGGCGTCGAAGTGGACGGCGGCGAGGTGGTCGACGGGGAGGAGGAGTTGTTTGCCGAGGTTTTCGGCGCTCTGGAGGAGGAGTTTGGCGCTGGGGATGAGGTCTTCTTCGATGCGGCTGTTGCCGACTTCGATGCCCTTCGCGGCGAGGAAGGTGTAGGCCATGGCGCCGCCGATGAGGAGGCGGTCGACGCGGGGGAGGAGGTTGGTGAGGACGGGGAGTTTGTCGCTGACTTTGGCGCCGCCGAGGATGGCGATGTAGGGATGGTCGGGGTCGTGGAGGATCTTTTGGAAGGCTTGGATTTCGGATTCGAGGAGGAAGCCGGGGGCGGAGGGGAGATAGCGGGGGACGAGGGCGACGCTGGCGTGGGCGCGGTGGCAGGTGCCGAAGGCGTCATTGACATAGACCTCGCCGAGGGAGGCGAGGGCGCGGGCGAAGGCGGGGTCGCCTGCGGTCTCTTCCCTGTGAAAACGGAGGTTTTCGAGGAGGAGGATGTGGCCGGGGAGGAGGCTTTGGGTGAGGGCCTCGACTTCTTCGCCGACGCAGTCGGGGGCGCAGACGACTTCCCAGCCGGTGAGTTCGGCGAGCCGTTGGCCGACGGGTCCCATGCGGAGGGAGGGCACGGCCATCCCCTTGGGACGCCCGAGGTGGGACATGAGGATGATGCGCGCGTCCTGCTCCCGCAGATAGTTCAGGGTAGGAAGGGCGGCCTTGATCCTGGCGTCGGAACTGACCTTGCCCCTCTCGTCCAAGGGGACATTGAAGTCCACTCGGACGAGGACGCGTTTTTCATGAACATCGAGATCTTTCAGGTGTCGCATGGTACGACCTCTCTCGTTTGGGGTTTTCTAAAGAACCGTTACCAGGCCTACTGACCCAGTTCGTGGGCTTTTTGGATCAGGTCGACAACGCGGTTGCTGTAGCCCCATTCGTTGTCATACCAACTGACGCACTTGACCATGTTGCCGCCGGTCACCATGGTCGAAAGAGAGTCGACGACGGAGCTGTGGGGATCATGGATGATGTCGGAGCTGACGATGGGATCGACTTGGTAGGCCAAGATCCCTTTCATCGGTCCCTCGGCGGCTGCCTTGAGGGCGGTGTTGACTTCTTCGACACTTACGTTTTTGCCCAGTTCGGCGACGAGGTCCACGACGGAACCGTCGGGAACGGGAACGCGCATGGCCATTCCGTCAAGCTTGCCGTCCAGCTCGGGGAGGACCTTGCCGACGGCGCGGGCGGCGCCCGTGGATGTGGGGATGATGTTCGCGGCGCCGGCGCGGGCGCGACGAAGATCACTGTGGATCATGTCGGCGATCCGTTGGTCGTTGGTGTAGGCGTGGACGGTCGTAACCAGGCCTTTGACGATGCCGAAGCTGTCATGGAGGACCTTGGCCAGGGGGGCGAGGCAGTTGGTCGTGCAGGAGGCGTTGCTGATGATTTTGTCGCTGGGTTTGAGAGAAGCGTCATTGACGCCGAGCACAATCATGTTGTCGATCTCGCCCTTGGGGGGGACCGTCAGGAGGACCTTGGGGGCTCCGGCTTCGAGGTGCTTCGCACAGGAGGCCCGGTCGCGGAAAATGCCGGTGCTTTCGACCACAAAATCGACGCCGCGCTCGCCCCAGGGGAGCTGGGCAGGATCGCGCTCGGCAAGAACCGAGATCTCGCGGCCGCCTACGGTGAGCTTGCCTTCACCTGCTTCGACACTGCCGGGAAAGCGCCCGTGCACTGTGTCGTATTTGAGGAGATAGGCAAGGGAAGCCGCGGGAGCGAGGTCGTTGATCGCAACGACTTCGATGTCGGCCCGCTCCTCCATGACCCGAAAGACCATCCGGCCGATCCGACCGAAACCATTGATACCTACTTTGATCGCCATGTTTCTCTTCTCCGCAGGGGGCTTCCCTGCTCGGTTTGCTGGAGTCAATTGCCCGAAGGCGGGCTAGACTTAGGTTCGTGAATCAGGCCAAAAACAATAGCGGGAGGCGGGGCGTTTCTCCAGGGCAAGAGACAAGATCGGGGATGGATCTGCTCGTCAAAAGCCTCATCCACAGCCTGGAACCCCACGGCTCCCTTTTTCGGAGAAGGACAACCTTGCTCCTGGGGTTTTCGGGGGGACCGGATTCGCTGGCCCTGGCCTGCGCCCTCAAGGCCGCCTTGAGGCTGGGGAAGCCGGGGACTGCGGCCCCCTTGCTGGCCCTCCACGTGGACCACGGCTGGGGCGAGGCCTCAACCCGCATGGCCCGAGAGGCCCGGGGGCTGGCCCAAAGAATGGGTGTCCCTTTTGTCCTGCGGCGGGTGGAGGGGGGGCGGGGGGAGACGGGGGCGCGGGAGGCGCGCTATGAGGTTTTCGGTCAGGTGGCGCGGGAGGAGGGGGCGGGCGCGCTCTTTTTGGCCCACCACCAGGACGATGATCTCGAGACGCTCCTGCACCGCATGCTCCGGGGGACGGGTCCCTTGGGGCTGGCAGGGATTCCAGCCCAAAGAGAGCTGAAAGCCGCCCCCGGCTGCCGCATCCTGAGGCCCTTTTTGTCCTTCTCCAAACGCAGCCTCCTTGAGGCCCTCGATGGCCTTGGCCTGGATCCCGTCACAGATCCCAGCAACGCCTCCCAGGACCTCTCCATCCGCCATCGGATTCGGCACCGCCTCCTCCCCCAACTCGAAGCCCGCGGCGACCTCCCTCGCCTCGAAGCTCTGCTCGACGAGGCCGCAGGACTCCGCCAAGCCGTCGAGGCCGAAGTCCAATGCGCCCTAAAGGCCGTAGATCCCCTCCCCCCCATCCGCATCCCCCTCAGCCTCCTTCGGGAGCTGAGCCCTTGGGGCCGCGAAGAACTCCTCATCCGCCTTCTCCCTCGCCTCGGCCGCAAGCACCGCCGCCCGGAACGCAAACACCTCCGCTTTTTGGACCGCCTTCTCCAACCGAGCTGCCCCAGCGGCCGACGAATGGAGTCCTTAGGATACTGGATTCTCGAACGTCGAAAGGACATGCTTGTATTGAGGCCCGCTCCCGGCCCAAGGGGAATCAAATGAACCAGGCTTGCCAAGATTCAAAACAGGCCGGAAGGCAACTCAAAGAACGGACACGAAACACAGGATGGGTCTCGAAACAGAAATGAACCCGCAGGACATTCGGAACAACCTCGAGAGAGTCTTGACCCGGATCGCCCATGCCTGCGAACAAACAGGCAGGGATCCCGAAGAGGTCCAAGTCGTCGCGGTCAGCAAATACCTGACGACCCAGGGCACGAGGGCCTTGGTCCAAGGCCTCGCCTCCCTTTCCCTCCCCATCCTTCTGGGCGAAAATCGTGTCCAAGCCCTCCTCGCCAAGGCGGGTGAACTCCTGGAGATGGAACCCAAGATCCATTGGGAACTCATCGGGAGCCTCCAACGCAACAAGGCCCGAGGCGCCGTCCGGGTCATCCATAGGATCCAGTCCGTCGACCGCCTCCCCCTGCTCGAGCATCTCCAGCGCCTCTGCGAAGAAGAGGACCGAAGGCTCCCCTGCCTCCTCCAAGTGCAGCTCACTGGGGAAGGGACCAAGCACGGCTTCGAAGAAGCCGAACTCCCCGCGGCCCTCGAGGCCATGGCCTCCATGGAGCGCCTTAGCCTCGAAGGATTCATGACCATGGCCCCCCGGGGGACGGATCACGAGAGTGCGCGGCCTTACTTTGCCAAGCTTCGCGAACTCCGCGATCGGCTCGCCCCCAAGCTGCCCGTCCTCTCCATGGGAATGAGCGCGGACTATCTGGGCGCTGTCAAAGAGGGAGCAACCTGCCTCCGCCTCGGCTCGATCTTGATCCAAGAAGAGAACCCTCATGGCTGACCTCCTCCTCCCCAACGGAACCAAGCTTCCCCTTCGAGGCCCCCTCACGATCGGAAGCGCGGGCGACGCCGACCTCAAGCTCGAGCTCCCCGGGGTCGACTCCTACCACTGCGCCATCAGGCCCCTCAAAGGCGGCGGCTTCGGCATCAAGGACCTAGGAAGCGAAGGCGGGACCTTTGTGGACGGCCGCAGGATCCAGGCCCTCAGGCTGCGACCCGGTGCAAGCATCCAGATCGGCGGGGCCGAACTCGTCTTCCAGGATGGGAGCGAAGAAGAGCGCCCCTCCCAAGCTTCGGCCGCATCTTCTGCCTCCTCCACAGGCTCATCCTCCGGTGCCTCTTCCAAGGCAAACCAAGAGCAAACATCCAAGCCCAAAAGCAGGGCCAAGCGGGACAGAGCCAAGCGGGACAAGGCCGACCTCCCCCCCGGGACCGAACTGGCCGGCTACAGGATCCTGGCCGTCTGCGGCCATGGCGGCATGGGGACCGTCTATCGAGCTCTCCAAGTCTCCCTGGGCCGCGAAGTCGCCCTCAAGGTCCTCCGCCGGGACCTCTGCGAGGATCCCGACTTCGTCGACCGCTTTCTCTCCGAAGCCCGCGCCGCCGCCCGCTTCAACCACCCCAACGTCGTTTCCGTCTTCGACGTGGGGATCGACAAAGGCCGCCCCTTCTACTCCATGGAGTTGCTCGATCACGGAAGCCTCGAAGACGTCCTCAAACAAAAGGGGAAGCTCGAAGTCGATGAGGCCATCCGGGCGATCCGCGACGCCACCCGCGGGTTGGTCTACGCAGAACAACTCGGCCTCGTGCATCGCGACCTCAAGCCCGAAAACCTGATGCGCACCCAGGACGGGCGCAGCAAGATCTGCGACTTGGGCCTCGCCGGAAATCCCGAAGACGTCCTCGCAGGCAAGGTCGCGGGCACCCCCCACTTCATGAGTCCCGAGCAGATCCGCCGGGAACCCCTGGACCACCGCAGCGACCTCTATTCGCTTGGGGTGACCTTTTATCGGCTTCTGACCGGTAAGACACCCTTCTCCGGAAAAACGGTCAAAGAAATCCTGAAGGCCCACCTCGAAGCCAGCCCTCCCAGCGTCCGCGCCCTTTGCCCCGAGGCCCCCGAGGAGTTGGACGAGGTCCTCCGAAAACTCCTGGCCAAGAAACCCGAAGAACGCTTCCAGAGCGCCTCCGAGCTTCTGGAAACCTTGGACCAGTTCTCCAAGGACAAGACTCGCTCCAAGGGCCTTCTCATCCTCATGGGCATCCTGGTCCTGGGATTGGTCGGAGGGATCGCCTACCTCCTCACCCGCGAACCCGAGGTGCGGATCAAGACCATCCAAAAAAAGGACCCCAAGGCCGCCGCTCTCGAAAAGAAGAACTTCGAGCTTGAAGCCCTCAACGCCTGGCACCAGATCCCCAAGGATCTCAGCGAAGAGCAGCGTATCCAAAAGCTCAAGGCCCTAATCCACACGTACAAGGGAACCCCGACAGCCCGGCGTGCAGAGCAGGAGATCCCAAAGCTCCAACAAAGGATCCTGGAAAAGCAAAGGCGGCTCCAAGAAGAAAAGCAAAAACAAGCTCGCCTGCTCGAAGGGTTTCAAACTGAGCCCCAAAAACTTCTGACCCAAGGCTCCTATCGGAAAGCCATGGAACGAGCACTTCTCCTCTCCCAACAGATCAAGAACGCATCCAAAACTTCGGCAGCTCTCGAACAGTTGCGGAGCAAGGTCCGCGCAGCATGGAAAGCCGATATCGACAAAACACTGATGGGACTGCAAGAAGAAGCCAAGAAGGCAAACCTCCTTCAGCTCAAGGCCCTCAGCGACAAAGCCCGCGCCCTCCAACAAGAGCTTCTCCGCCCGATTCCCGGGATCCAGGGGGGCGCCGACCTGGGTCAAGGCTTCGCAGCCTTCCGGAAATTCCTGCGCGAGCGCAGCAAAAAACAGGCAGCCCTCCACCTTTTGGAACTGCGCAAACAGAGGGACAGGCTCCTCTTCGGAGAGGGCGGAGTCCTCCAGGCCTTGAAAGAAGGCAAGCTCCCCCAAGCCGAGGCCCTCCTCTCGGCCCCCGAACAAAAGGAACTCGCCCCTCTTCTTGCCCCCGTGACTCCCCTTCTCGGCTTGGCCCAAAAGGGGCAGATAGACTATGTGCGTAAGGCGACCTCCCTTTTGTTGGAGACCCGTTCCTGGCTCCAAAAACGAAAGGCCGGAGACCTAAAGCCCCCTTTCACGATTTCCCTCCTCCCTCTCCTTCCTCCAAAGATCCGTGAAGTGCCCGAGTACAGAAACCTCGAACTTGGCATGGAGAGACTGCGGACCATGCTCTATGCGATGCAACAGGGGGGAGAAACAATCGCTGCAAAAGTCGCCAAGGAAATTGCAAAGTATGACCACAAAGACATTCTCGGACTCGCCTTGGGTTTGCAATAAAACGAAACCTGCGAATTCCTCGACGAAGTCGGGATCCATCGGCTATCGTAGCGGTCCCGGCAGGGGGGAGTTTGGTATGAGGTGCATGGAGAACGGACAGTGAAGATTCCCAAAGAGATGCATGCCTGGCAGGACCAAATCAAGGTCGCCTCCCAGATCCTTTTTGATCGGATAGGTCGCCGCCCCAAGGTCGCCATGTTTCTCGGAACCGGGCACGGAGAGATCGCCGGACGCCTCGAAAACAAGGAGGTCGTCCTCCTCCAGGAATACCCCGAATTCCCCGAAGACCTCGGGGATAAGAGCCTTGTCTTCGGGACCCTCTCGGGGATGGATGTCGTCGTTGGAGAAGCCCCCCTTGCTCCCTATCTCGGCGTCACGGGGATGGCCCTTTCCTTTCCTGTCCGGGTCTGCCGCGAAATGGGCGCCGAGATCCTTGTCCTCACCGCTGGGGCTGCCAGCTTTAAACCAGGAAGCAAGAGGGGAGACCTCGGGGTCGTCGAGGACCACCTCAACTTCACCAACCTGAATCCTCTTGTCGGCAAGCAGAATCCCCTCCTGGGCCCCCGCTTTCCCGACATGACCTGGCCCTACGATCCCAAGCTCCTGGAGGAGTCCCAATCCCTTGCAGAGCGCATCGGGTTTGAACTGCACGAGGGAGTCTTCGCCGCCATCCAGGGGCCGAGTCTCCCCACCCGCGCGGAATACCGTTTCCTTCGACAATCGGGAGCGGACTTTGTCGGGATGTCCACTGTGCCCGAGGTCATCGCTGCGGTTCACGCCGGTCTCAGGGTGCTCGCCTTGGTAGGAATCACCCAAGTCATCGACCCCAAAAAACCTCGCCCCACCGACCTTGAGGAAATGGTCGACGCAGCGGACCTCGCAGCCCCCCGCATGGCCATCCTCCTCACGAACCTGATTGAAAAAATCGCGGAGAACGAAAAGGGTCCCGCCCCTCTCCGCGTTGCCGAAGGTCCTTCGGACGCCTCCGAGAACTGAGAATCCGAGAACTGAGAAAATGGGTGACACCAAACCTCGCCTGGCCGCTTTCATCTCGGGAAGCGGGCGAAGCCTCCAAAACCTTGCCGAAGCCTGCGCTCGCGGCGAACCCAGAGCGGAAATCGTTCTCGTCGTCTCATCCCGCCCCGGGGTCTTCGGCTTGACCCGGGCAAAAAACTTGGGCATTCCCTCCCAGGTCCTTCGCAAAAAAGACTTCCCCGATCTAAGAAGCTACTCCGAAGCTCACTTCGATCTCTGCAGGAAACAGGGAGTTGACTATGTTTGTCTCCTGGGTTTCCTTCAGCTCTTACAGATCCCCGAAGATTTTAGGGACAGGGTCCTCAACATCCACCCGGCCCTTCTCCCTGCTTACGGAGGCAAGGGAATGTACGGGCATCATGTCCATGAAGCCGTTTTGGCTGCGCGTGAATCGGAGAGCGGCTGCACGGTGCATTTTTGCGATGACCAATACGATCACGGGCGGATCATCCACCAGCGCCGCTGCCCGGTTCTCCCGGGGGATAACCCGGACAGTCTCGCCGCCCGGGTCTTCGAAGAAGAAAAGTTGGCTTTTCCCGAAGCCCTTTCCAAGTTGTTGGAAAAGGATCAACCGGGCTAGGTCCGGAACCGGCTCACAAGACTGTTGAGAGTCTCCGCCCTCTGGGTCAAGCGAGCAGCTGCGGAGAGGACTTCCTTAGCGCCCTCCTTGGAGAGTTCTGCGCCTTCATTCATTCCCTCCACGTGGTTGGAAATCTCATTCACAGTTGCACTCTGCTCTTCTGCTGCCGCAGCAATTGTTTCGATCTTAGAGGCGACCTCGTCGGTGCTCCCCACAATCCCTCGGAGAGCCTGCTCGGCATCCACCGCCTGCTGCACCCCCGTTTCCACTACTTGAGTCCCGGTTTGCATTTTGTTGACCACACTTTCGGTTTCTTTTTGCATGGTCTGGATCGCATTGGCGATCTCGGTCGTAGCATCCGTGGTGCGTTCTGCAAGTTGCCTCACCTCGTCTGCAACAACAGCAAAGCCCCGGCCATGCTCACCTGCTCGGGCAGCTTCGATCGTGGCATTCAAAGCCAAAAGATTTGTTTGCTCGGCGATATCATTGATCACTTCGATGACCTTGCCGATTTTCTGGCTGTGATCCCCCAAGCGTTCCACAGCCTGAGAGCTATCCACCACCGTGTCCCGGATGGTATGCATGCCCTGAATGGTCTGTGAAACCACCTGGCCTCCCTGCTGGGCCGACTCGCCGGCTTGGTTGGCGCTTCCTGCAGCTTCTGAGGAATTGATGGCCACTTCGTTAATCGCCTGGACAATTTCACCAAAGGCCGAACGAACCTGGTAGGTTGTCTGCACCTGCTGTTCCACAGTGCGAAACATCGTTTCACTTGTAGACGAGATCTCCCCTGCAGCGGAGGCAAGCTCATTTGAAGTTCCTTTCACCTCGGAGAGAAGTTGTTTCAAGGACTGCCCCATCGCATTGACGGCGGAAGCAAGCTGTCCCAATTCCGTCTTCGGAGAAACTCCCTCCAAGGAAAGTTGCTGAGAAACATCGCCTCCTGCAACCGTCTCGGTAAAGAGTCGGATTTGGTGTAGAGGAGCCAAGATTTTGGCTTTGAAAAATTTGGAAATGAACAGGGAAAGAACCAATCCAAAAGCCAGACCCAACCAGACAATGAGGGCAAAGAGTTGGAGCGAAGCTTGTGAAGAATCCTGGGTCAGCTTGGTCGCTCGGTTCATCTTCCCCTTGATCATGGCAAAGACTGGCTCAAGCCTTTCAATGGCTTTCCACTGTGCTTCCAAGGAAGTACTTTCGGAAGTCAACACTTTCAAGGATGGTCGCACACCTTCCCACAAGGCCTTCCCTTCTTCCAAGCTCTTTCGAATCTCCCCTCTTGGGGCCGCTTTGATTTTCTGGCTTTGCCCATTTTCGAGGTTCAAAACGCCTCCATCCAATAAGACGGAAAGGGAATTTTCAAAGACCTGCCGGGTCTTTTCAAAAGAATGGAGAGCGGAAGCTGCTTTTTCCTGATTTCCAGCCTTTCGATGCATCGCATAGGAAAAGGCCAAGTGATTCATCCGCTCCGTCAACATCCGCTGACGCCCAGTAAAGTTAATCCTGGGACCATCCCCCATCAGGGATGCTTTTTCGAACTGGATCCCGATCACTATGGCAAAAATCAGTGAAAGAAAACTGAACACCGAATATTGGAGAACCTGCTTCAACGAAAGCTGGTTGAGCTTAAACAGTTGCACTGAGACCTTCCTTTTTCGTCACCGAGGGTATTGCCATTTCATCGGCACTTTCCCTCCGCTCCCCAAAGGTCTTTTTGGCGGTCAGCCCTGAAAAAAGCTGACCGCTCCCGGTTTTCAACTACAGCCCGAGGTTGCCCCACAGCTCATGCATTTGAGGCAAGTTCCATTGCGGACGAGGGTGAACTGTCCACATTCCAGACAGGCATCTCCCTCATAACCCTTTTGCCGAGCCTCTTCGATCTTCTTTGCCTTTGCGGGTAAACGCCCAGCAACATGGGCAACCAAGCTCGGGGTTTTTTTGGGGCTGCCCACAGGGCGGCCCGCTCGGGGGATCTCAATCACGGGCTCTCCCCCCTCCTCGTCCTCTTCGATGCCCTCGGCTTCGGTAAGACCTGTGCTGGACTCCTTATCGGATGCCGAGACATGGGCAAGGTCTTCGCGCCCCAAATAGGAAATGGCCAGATCCCGGAAGATATAGTCGATGATCGAGGTGCTGAATTTGATGCGCTCATGCCCGTTGACCACTCCACTCGGCTCGAATCGAGTAAAGACAAAGGCGTCCACATACTCATCGAGAGGCACACCATGCTGGAGTCCAAGGGAAACAGCGATGGCGAAGCAGTTCATCAAACTTCGGAAGGCTGCCCCTTCTTTGTGCATGTCGAGAAAGATCTCCCCCAAACTCCCATCTTCGTAGTTACCGGTGCGCAGATAAACCTTGTGATGTCCGATCACCGCCTTTTGGGTATAGCCACTGCGTCGGAAAGGCAATCCCTGTCGCGCGACCGTCTTGAAGACTCGTGCAGCACCTGCAGCTGCAACGGTGGCGACCTCAGGCGGCAGACTCGAAATCTCCTCAGCCGCTTCCTCTCCAACTCCAAGCTCTTCCAGGGCCAGAGAACTCAATGGTTGGCTCAACTTGGAACCATCCCTGTAGAGCGCAACCGCCTTGACCATTTTTTTCCAAGAACGCTCATAGGCGACCGAAACATCCTCCATCGAAGCTTCTGTCGGCATGTTGATGGTCTTGCTGATCGCCCCGGAAAGGAAGGGCTGGGCCGCCGCCATCATGTCAATGTGAGCCGAAAAGGAGATGAAGCGTTTTCCCTTGCGACCACAGCGGTTTGCACAGTCAAAAATGGGCAAGTGCTCTTCGCGTAAATGGGGTGCCCCCTCCACCGTCATCGTCCCACAGGCGAACTCGGTGGCCGCAAGAATCTCCTCTTCCGTGAAGCCTAAGCCCCGAAGAAGATCGAAGCCCGGTTTGTCGATCTCTTCAGGACTAAAGCCCAAGGATTGGATGCAGAACTCTCGCCCAAGGTTCCAGACATTGAAGGGAAAGGAGAGATCGAAGGCAGCCGGAAGCTGGGCTTCGATCTTCTGGAGGGCCTCGTCATCAAAGCCCTTGGCCCGAAGCGCTTCGTGGTGAATGGCAGGAGCCCCTGCGAGAGTCCCATAACCTTTGGCATAGGCAGCGATCTCCGCAATCTGTTCGTCCTGGTACCCCAAGCGCTCCAATGCCGGAACAAGACTCTGGTTGATAATCTTGAAAAAACCACCCCCTGCGAGCTTCTTGAACTTGACGAGGGCGAAGTCCGGCTCGATGCCGGTCGTGTCACAATCCATTACGAGCCCAATAGTCCCGGTCGGCGCAATCACCGTCG
>JALSSW010000023.1 GCA_026984035.1 Planctomycetota bacterium | reverse complement strand
TACTGCGGAGTTCTACAATCTGAATCCTTGGATCCTCTTGGGCCATCTCCCGGAGGAGAGAGCGGCTTCCGTCTGTGGATCCATCATCGACATAGAGGATTTCAAATGAGGCAACATTCCCTTCAAGAGCACGAACCAAGGATGCATGGAGAGGAGGGAGATTTTCAATTTCATTGAAAATGGGGATCACAACAGAGAGTTGAACCTCGCTTCCCCCCATATCCTTTGCCTGATTGCCTCCCGGGGCTTCCTTTGATTGCTCAGCCATAAAGGGCAAGAAGTATAACCAGGAAAAGGCCCACAGCGAATGCCGTAAGTCCAAGGAATGCAAGAAGTCCTAACGAATTCCACCCAGAGACAGGATGGAGACATCTTGGCATGAAGGAGCGAAACTTTCCCATGAAACTCTTTCTTGGGAAAAGAGCGAACACAGGGGGCGGAGTCGGGCCTTTGCGGGGGGGACCAAACAAAGGGGGTTTTACCTCCCGAACCAAACTTGAGAATTCCCCCGATTCCTTCTTCATCCCCGGGAGCAGGGCGAACGCCCTTTGCTCTCCCCACCCCTTCTTACCTTCCCTCCCCATCTTCAATTTATCGGTCCCTTCAACTTCTGGCTGAATCTAAGTCCGAAGAGCCAAAAGAAGCTGCAGACAAAAGAAAACCCCCTTCAAATCCTTGATATTTACGGTATTTTCGGTTTCTTGCAAAAGAAGTCACTCCTTTGAAAGCAGAACTTTCTATCGCCGCTCTTGTCGGGCCTGCCACGGCACCGCTCGGAAGCCTCTTGCCGGAAATCCGGCCAGGGCTCGAGGTCCGCTCCTGGCCCGAACTCTATGCGGCGATCCCCTCCTTCGCACGGGAGAAACCCGGAACCGTCTGGATTGATTGCAACCTTCTCTCGGATCAGGACCTTGGGGCTCTTCGAATGCTCAAACAACTCCTTCCCCACGTCCCGATTATCCTGATCATGGGAAAGGGGAGCAAAAACCCCTCCTGGCTTCCCGAAGCCGGAGCCTTAGACCTTCGAGTTCTCCATGCTCCCCTGAAACCCAGCGAAATCCTCCCCCTTCTCCTCCCCGTGGAAAACAGCCAGGAGCCATCCACAAGCACCTTAATCGCCGGGCTGGCGGATTTTCTCAACAACCCCCTCGCTTCTCTCGCAGGGAGGTTGCAATTGATGAATTTGCTCATCCCTTCAGAAGCGCCAAAGGATTTCCGGGACAATCTTGAGATCGCCACCAATGCAGCCGAACGAATGCAAAAGATTCTCGAACGGCTGACACTTCTTGCCCGTCCCCCCAGACCCGTAGCCCGTAAAAGCCCACTTTTCGGACTGATCAGGAAGAGCCTTGAACCCTTTCCCAAGGGAGCCTTCGAACTCTCAGGGGACCTTGGCAAAGGAAAAATCGAAGGTCCCCAATTTCTGGGGGACGACCACCTCTTGATGCAGGCCTTTTCCCTGGTCCTTGGTCTCGCTATCGATCTCAGCCAAGGAATCGACACCGAAGGAACAAACAAGGTCAAGCTCGCCTTCCACAACAAGCGCTTTGCTCTGGATGTCATCCTCCCCGCCCCCATCTCCTTCCCCTGCAGCATTTCCAATCTTCTGCTCCCCTTCCAACTCTCCCCGGTCCTCCAAAACCCTGACAGTGGCCTCGATGCCCCCGCGGCAAAACATCTTCTAAGAGGCTTGGGTGGAGATCTGGACCCTCTTCTCCAATCAGGTCTCTTAGGTGGATTCCAAATCCTGATACCAAGACCTTAGGTCCGGAATTGATTGGCTAAGGCGAAGACCGGGGCAAAGAGCCTGGAAATGATGCATTTTTTCAACTCCTGACCTCCCGGGGTCGATAAAAAATGGATGGAAGCGTTGCCTGCACTCATCCTCGAAAACGACCCCAATGCTGCCGAGGATTACCAAAAAACTCTTCGGATGGAGGGACTTTCCCCTACTGTCTTCAGGACCCCGGAGGATGCCCTTCATGCGATCGAATCCAGGGATTTCTCCATTGCCATCCTGGATCAGGACTTACTGGGCAACCAAGCCCTTTCCTTTCTCAAGACCGCTAAAAACAAGCAGCCTGACCTGGCCATGGTTCTCATGGCGGGTTTCTCCACAGTCGAAGAGGCTGTCGCAGCCATGCAAATTGGGGCCTTCGATTTTTTGAGCAAGCCCATCCATGGGGATCAACTGAGCCTTTCCGTCCGGAAAGCCCTGGATCGAAAAACTTTGGTCGAAGAAAACCGGAACCTGAAAGCAGAACTTGAGCGCAGAAAGCGCATGGAAAAGGTGGTCGGAGTCAGTGAAAAAATGGGCCGTATCTTCGAAACCATCGAAGCCGTGGCTCCGACTCGGGCTTCAGTCCTTGTCACCGGAGAATCCGGGACAGGCAAAACCCTGCTCGCACGGACCCTTCATCAACTCTCCCCCCGAAGGGAGGCACCCTTCATCGAAGTAAACTGCGGAGCCCTGCCGGAAACCCTCCTTGAATCGGAATTGTTCGGGCACGCCAAGGGAGCCTTCACCGGTGCCATTCAAGATAAAGCAGGCAAATTCGAGGATGCCGATACCGGAACTCTATTCCTTGATGAAATTGCTACCGCCAGCCCCGGCCTTCAGGTCAAACTCCTCCGAGCGGTCCAGGAACGGAGTTTTGAACGGGTCGGTGAAACAAAAACACGCCAGGTGGATGTCCGAATTATCTTTGCCACCAATCAAGATTTGCTCCAGCTGGTTCAAAAGGGAGAATTCCGAGAAGATCTTTACTACAGAATCAATGTCGTCAACATCGAACTCCCCCCTCTCCGAGAACGGCAGGAGGATATCCCCTTTTTAATTGAACGTTTTCTTGAAGAGTTCAACCGCTTCCATGGGAAACAAGTGGAAATGGTGACCCCCGAAGCCATGGATTACCTTCTTGCCCATCCTTGGCCCGGAAATATCAGAGAACTCGAAAACGCCATCGAAAGAGCCGTAGTCTTTGCGAGATCCAAGGGAATCACGCCCGAGGATCTTCCCCCCCAGATCAAAGGAACAGCACGCCCGATTGTAGAAAGCCGAGGAGAAGTTCTTCCTCTGAAACAAGCCTTGGAAGAACCGGAAAGAAACATCATTATTCACGCTCTTGAAGCCAATGACTGGAATCGACGGCGAACCGCTGACATGCTTGAGATCAATCGGACCACTCTCTTCCACAAAATGAAAAAATATGGACTCCTCCCCCCTGAAAAAAACCTTTCCCGAGGGAAGCCCGGGGGGAAAGAGTCGGAAACCAAATGAGTTTTAACCTACATCGTTGCTCTGTATGTCCCTGAAACCCCGAACCATTCTCCTTTTTACTCTCCTCTTAGGCCTAAGTATGGTCCTAGGATACGCCCTTTGGAATCGGGAAGGGATTGACGAGGTTCTGAAGGAGGCCCAAATGGCCCAAAACGAGGGAGAGGCAGGCCGAGCCGTCCGACTCCTCAACCTCGCTCAAAGATCCCTGGGCCCCAGGGGGAGCAAAATGAAGCGCGAAATGCTCCTCCGGCTCCGCTACAAAGCCCATTGGAGCGTGGGAAACTTGGGAAAGGCCCTGGGCGATCTCGAGACTCTTCGAACTGATTTAAAAATTCAGGAAAAGAGCTTGTTGATCGATCGCATCCGCATTCTCCTCCAACGGGGTGAAGCCAACAAGGCTCGAAGCGTAAGCCAGAAGGCTCTGCAAAAATGGCCGGAAAACGGGATCTTGCGGGATCTCTCAGGGCGGGCCATCCAAGCCCTCTATCAGAAAGCTCTGAAAGATTTATTGACAAAAGACCTCCCCAAGCTCCTTCCTCATAAAATTCGAAGCCTGGCCCTCCCCCACCTAATCCAAGTCCTCTATCGATATGATGGCGACCCGGTTGGGCAAAAGCACAGGACCACTCTGGCTAAGATTTTTTCCGATTCCATCCTTGATCCCATCTCCCGCCAAAGCCTTTGGAATCGGATCGAATCGATCAAAGGCCTCATTCGCAAGGCCAACGACCAGTACCGCCTCGCCCTCCGCACAGATGATGAAGTTCCTGGATCTCTTCAGGGGTTTACGAGGAGCCTCCTCAGAGCAGGAAAGAGTGATGAAGCCGCGGTACTCTCCCTCCTCTATCTCAGGCGTTTCGGAGGATATGGCCGTGTGGTTCCGGCCCTGACTTTTTTAAAAACCGCTTTAGAACAACGCACCCCCTCTCTCGCTAGGATTCTCCAAAAAGAGTGGCCCGAAGGGTTTGACCCTGAAACCCTGAGCAAACAAATTTATGTGGGACGGCGCTGGGGGGAGCTTTGGTTTCGCTTTGGTCTTGCCCTGGCGCAAGAGGGGAGCTACGAGGACCTGCAACATTGGATCGACCGATTAGCCTCTGTCGGTGAGGCAACAAGCTACCGTTTCCAAGCCTGGGTCGAATACCTGACGGGAATCCAGGCCTTACACGACGGAAATGCTGAGGAAGTTGAGGGTGCCCTCTCATCTTTTTGCGCTCGTGAAGAGTTCTGGGCGATCCCCCCGGAGGGGGAGGACTTTTTTCAAAAAGCCATTGGCCTGCGCCTGGAAGCTTGCCCAAAGAAGGACGCAATCCGCAGGGAAGCAATCCTGGACGAATGGTCCCGAGTCCGACCGGATGACCCGAATCCCCTTCTTGAACGAGCTCGCCTTTTTTATGAGACAAAAAGGCTCCTTTTCGCCGCACGAGATGCTTCGGCCGTCCTCTCCATGGCTGATCAAAAGGGGAGCCGGGAAAA
>JALSSW010000022.1 GCA_026984035.1 Planctomycetota bacterium | reverse complement strand
GTTCCACGGGGTTGTGGGTGTGGCTTATGTGGGGGTCGTCTGCTCCACAGGCAGCGCCTATGGGTCTTCCAAGGCCTTTCACTCGAGCCTGACCACCAATGCCGGTCTCGTGAGCCACGAGATGGGTCACAATTGGGGTGCCGGGCATTGCGATTCCAAGGGAAGCGATTGCAAGATCATGTGCTCGCGGCTCGGCGGCTGCGGCCGCAACCTTTCAGGTTTTGGAAAAAGCAGTCAGGCTGTCATTCTTGGATTCCGGAACTCTCGGAACTGCCTCGAGGATTCGGCTCCTCCTACCCTCAGTTCCTTGGCTCCCAAATCGGTCCAGGTCTTGGGCGCGGGAAGTGTTACTTTGAAGGGGACGGGACTGTCGACTATCTCGGAATTGGATGTGGGGTCGAAGTCTGTGACCTACCAAATTGTCAGCGACAGCCAGGTGCGCTTTGATCCTCCCACCCCAATTGCTCTGGGTCCGGTCCTGGTCAAGGTCAAAAACTCCAAGGGCTTCAGCAATGCTCTTTCCATGACCTACGTCGCGACCAATCCCCCCAAGCTCAAGGCTTCCTCGATCGGCTATCCCAAGTTCGTTCCCATCGATTACACCGTGGGGGCCGCTCCCCAAGGGATCTTTGTTCTTCTCATCTCCCCAAGCCGGGCGACGATCCCCTTCCTGGGTGGGAATCTGCTGAAAAACTTCGTGATTCTCACTGCTGGAGGAATGAACAGTCTGGGGCTTGCCAAGCACAGTGTTCCGTATTCGGTAAGCCTGAAGAAGGTCAACCTCTATTCCCAGGCGGTGGTCTTTACCGGTTTCAAATTTGCAGGATTGACCAATATCACCACGACCTTGGCCTACTAGGCCTTCTGGAGTTTCGCTCCAGGCCAAAGGGGGGTGACCATCCCAAGGGGAGGCGCCCCTCAAAGGCCCCCAATTTCTTCCAAAGCTGGGAGAGGCATTTTGGGGGGCTTTGCTTATGATCCTTTCCCTATGAGTCTCAGGATCTATGACACGATGGCCCGGGCCTTGGTGGACTTTCGGCCCAAGGAGGACGGAGTTGTGCGCATGTACAACTGCGGTCCAACCGTCTACTCAAGCCCGCACATTGGGAATTTTCGCTCCTTCCTGATGGCCGATCTTCTGCGTCGGCATCTGGAGGCCCGGGGATACCGGGTTCATCAGGTGATGAACATCACCGATGTGGGCCATCTCACCGAAGATGATATCGAAGAGGGAGAAGACAAGCTGATGGCGGCAGCCCGCAAAGAGCGCGTCGACCCCTTTGAGATTGCACGGCGTTATGAGCAGGAGTTTTTTAAGGCTCTGGACAGCCTGCATTTCAAAAAGGCTGAGGAGTATCCACGGGCCACGGAGCACATCCAGGAAATGATCGAGATGATCCAGGGACTCCTGGAGAAGGGGCATGCCTACCAAGTTGGGGGCAACGTATATTTTGACGAAGAGTCCTTTCCGGGTTTCGGCAAGCTCTCGCATAAAAATTTGGATGAGCTTCTCGAAGGAGCCCGCGTTGCGGTCAACGAAGAGAAAAAGGATCCGAGGGATTTCGCGCTCTGGAAAACAGACGACAAACATCTGATGCAGTGGGATGCCCCCTGGGGGCGTGGCTTTCCGGGATGGCACATCGAATGTTCGGCCATGTCGCGCAAGTACCTGGGCGATGAACTCGACATTCATACGGGAGGGGAGGACAACATTTTTCCCCACCACGAATGCGAGATCGCTCAATCGGAGGGTTTTACCGACAAGGAGCCTTTTGTGCGGCATTGGGTGCATTGCCGGCATCTCTTGGTGGATGGAAAAAAGATGTCCAAGAGCCTGGGGAACTTCTACACGATTGAGGATTTGGTGGAGGAGGGGTGGACGGGACGGGAGATTCGGGTGGCCTTGGGCCGGGTGCATTATCGGCAACCTCTCAACTTTACGAAAGAGAGTCTGGCCGAGGCGCGCAAGGGTTTGCAACGCATCAAGGAAGCGCGGGCGAGGCTGCTGCGGATTGTGCTGGGGATCGAGCAGGGCGGGATCGAAGAACTTGGCCCCGATCTCGAGAGGGCCCGGGAGGACTTTGGGAAGGCTTTGGATGAGGACCTGAATATCTCCGCGGCCATGGCTGTCCTGTTTGATTTGGTGAGCCGGGTAAATCGGGCAAAGCCGACTCAGCAGGGAGCCGAAGAGGCCTTGGTGCTTTTCCGGAACTTCGAAGACTGGACGGGCATGGTGGGAGACGAGCCAAAAATCCAGTCTGAAGAAGGGAGTGTGGTCTGGATGGCCGAGGCCGAAGACCCCAAGCGAAGGGAGGTTGTGGCCTTGGCGAAGGAGCGGACAGAGGCCAAGGCGAAGAAGGACTATCAGAGGGCTGACGAAATCCGGGATCGTTTGACCCAAATGGGCTACCGGCTGGTCGACACAGCCGAGGGCATCCGCATCGAAAAGGTCTGAGGTGGGCGCAAAAGAAGAAGCAAGGGGGGAGGTCGACAGGGGCGGAGCCGGGGATGCGGACCTCCTTGAGGCGCTCCGGCTCTACCGAGAGATGCTTCGGATCCGTCTCTTTGAAGAAAGGCTTTTTGGCTTGTTGAGCAAGGGGCTTGTGGGGGGGACCACCCATTTGTGCGTGGGACAAGAGGCGGTTCCCGTGGGAGTGTCCGCCTGTCTTGCGCGGGAGGATCTGGTCACGAGCACCCATCGAGGGCATGGACATCTCCTGGCCAAGGGCGGCCGTGCGGACCTTCTCCTCGCGGAAATCGCGGGGCGGGTGAGCGGCTATTGCAAGGGCAAGGGCGGGAGCCAGCACGTGGCGGTCCCGGAAATCGGACACATGGGGAGCAACGGCATTACTGGAGGGGGGCTTCCGATTGCCGCAGGGCTCGCGCTTGCGCAGAAACTGAAAGGAACGGGGCGCTGTGTCGTGGCCTACCTCGGGGATGGAGCGGCGGCAACGGGGAATTTCCATGAGAGCTTGAACCTTGCCGCTCTTTGGAGCTTGCCGATCGTGTTTGTTTTGGAGAACAACCTCTATGCGATGTCCACCCCGGTGGGGGAGTTCGCGGCCTGTGATTCCTTTGTCGATTGGGCTTCGAGATATAAAGGCATGAGGGCCGAGCTGGTGGACGGCAATGACGTGCTTGCGGTCCGGGCGGTCGCTGGTCCCCTCCTCGAGCGGGCGAGGCGAGGGGAGGGTCCTGCCCTTTGTGAATGCTTGACCTACCGTCAGTCGGGTCACTCCAAGAGCGATGCTCGTGTCTATCGGACACGGGAGGAAGAAGCTGCGTGGAAGGAGCGGGATCCCTTGGTGGTTTTGGCTCGGGAGACCGGATTGGGGGCCGAGGAGCGCGAGCGTGTCCAGGCCGAGGTGGAGGCCGAGATCGAGGAGGCTGTGCGTTTTGCGATGGACGCGGAGAAGGGGGGCCTGGAGGTGGCCTTGAGCGATCTCCAAATCCCCAAGGTGCAAGGGAAGCTTTTTGTCCGGGAGGGCGGTGAGCGTTTAAGCATGACCGAAGCTCTGCGACGGGTCCTGGCTGAAGAAATGGAGAGGGATCCTGCGGTGCTCCTGATCGGCGAAGATATCGGGGTTTATGGGGGGGCCTTCGGGGTGACGCGGGGCCTGCTCGAGCGCTTTGGCCCTGAAAGAATTCGGGAGACTCCGATCTCTGAAAGCTCCTTCGTTGGCCTTTCGGTGGGTGCTTCGGTCGGTGGACTTCGTCCCGTGGCGGAGTTGATGTTCGGCGATTTTGTCGCCTGCTGTATGGACTCCTTGGTGAACCACGCAGCCAAGCTGCATTACATGTATGCAGGGAAGGTGCGGGTGCCCTTTACCCTGCGTATGCCCGTGGGGCGCCGCAACGGTTATGGGGCCACCCATTCTCAGAGCCTGGAGGCTTGGTTCACTCATGTGCCAGGGCTCCAAGTCCTCTTTCCTTCCCGGGTCGAGGACGCCGTAGGCTTGCTTCGGACGGCTATTCGCTCGGATGTTCCCGTTCTTTTTCTCGAGCACAAGCTCCTCTATCCCGAGATGGGGAACTGGCCAGGGGCAGACTTTGTCGTCCCTTTTGGGAGTGCACGCATCGACCGCGAGGGAGAAGACCTCACCCTCCTGACCTATGGCCTTCCCTTGGCCCTCTGTCGCAAGGCCGCCGAACTCCTTGAAGGTCGGGGCTTTTCCGTCGAGATCGTGGACCTCCGCTCCCTAGCACCCCTCGACCGGAAGACCTGCCTAGCCTCCATCCAAAAGACGGGCCGCGTCGTTTTTGTTCAGGAAACCACCGTCCTGGGCGGGGTCTGCGACCGCGTCCTCGGCGATCTTCTTGAGGAGGCTTTTCCCTTCCTTCTCGCTCCTCCTCGTAGGGTGGGAGGTGAACATTGTCCCATGCCTTCCGGGCCTTCCCTCGAAGAAGCGATCATGCCCAGCGCCCAAAAAATCCTCCGTGCCTGCCTCCCCCTTCTCACGGAATATTGAATCGGGCCCGGGTTTTCCCTTTGACTCGGCTCAACAAAAACAAAAGAAGAAACGCGCTGGGATCCCGCCCATGTATATTCGTCTCCCTTTCTTTGGTTCAGCAGGAAAAGGAGGAGCCCGGGCAGGGACCTTCCTTTATGGATGAAAATGGCACGCATTCCGGATACTTACACAGTTCATACCTATCCCAACATGAAGGGCAAGTTCACTCGTACCTCCACCGGGGCCTTGGTGGCCGAAGGGGCGGTGGTGGTCGGAGATGTGAGCCTTGGGGAGGAGAGTAACATCTGGTTCACCACGGTTTTGCGGGCGGATGACGAGCCGATTCGGATCGGCCGAGGGGTGAACATTCAGGATGGCTGTGTGGTCCATGTGGATCTCGGTTTTGGAACCGAGATTCATGATTATGTCAGCATTGGGCACAAGGCCATGATCCATGCTTGCACGATTGAGGAGCACAGCCTCATCGGAATGGGGGCCATTCTTTTAACGGGGTGCCGGATCGGGGCCTATAGCATCATCGGAGCGGGGGCGCTCATCCCCGAAAACGCGGTCATACCTCCGCGTTCCCTCGTCCTGGGGATGCCGGGCAAGGTCCGCCGAGAAGTGACCGAAGAGGAGATGGAGGATAACCGAAGACGGGCCCGCTACTACGTGCAGCGTGCTCTGAGCTACTTGTGACCGACCTTGGGTTCCAGGCTGGAAGCTCTCCCCCATTGGCTGCATGATGGCTCCATGAACCCAGTACCTCAGCCGATCATCGCTCCTTCCCTCCTTTCCGCTGACTTTGCCTACTTGGGCAAGGAGCTTTTGCGGGCGGAAAAGGCTGGGGCCGATTGGCATCATGTGGATGTCATGGACGGCCACTTTGTCCCCAATTTGACCATCGGCCCTCCCGTGCTGCGATCCCTACGCCGTGCCACGAAGTGCTTCCTCGATGTGCATCTGATGATCGAAGATCCTTGGGCCTTCTGTGATCCTTTCTTGGATGCCGGGGCGGATCTCTTGACGATTCATGTCGAAGTCCTGGGGGACCAGGACCCCAAAGGCCGTGATGGCAGGGAACTGCTGCAAAAGATTCGTGCCAGGGGACGAAAGGCGGGGATCGCCCTGAATCCTGAGACCGAGTTGGATGTAATTTTGCCCTACCTCGGAGAAGTGGATCTCGTCTTGGTGATGAGCGTGCATCCGGGTTTTGGCGGCCAGAGTTTCATTCCCAGTGTCCTTTCCAAAACTCGGGCTCTGCGGGAGAGGCATGGCTTTCAAGGCTGGGTCGAGATGGATGGGGGCATCCATAGGGATACGGTGGCCGCCTGCGCTGAGGCCGGATGCGATGTCTTCGTGGCAGGTTCGGCGCTTTATGGCGCCTTAGACATGGCGGAGGAGATCGCCGTTTTTCGGGAACGAATCCGCGGAATCGAGCTTGCATAGCATTCCTGGCCCCAGCCGGATATCCTCTTTTCCTTCGGTTCCATGGATTGCAATGCTGCTGAAGGAAGGAACGATGGCTTGGACGCGGTTTGGTAAAAAGAAGGACATGCCTGGGGGGCTTTGGGAGAAGTGCGAGTCCTGCGGGACGATGATCTTCCGGAAGGATTTCCCTAAATCGAGGATCTGTCCTGAATGCGGTTATCACTTCACCTTGGATCTGATGTCCCGCTTGGAACTCACGGTCGATGAGGGAAGCTTCGAAGAATATTGGGCGGAGATGCAGACGATTGATCGCTTGGGGTTTGCAGACCGGATCCCCTATTCGGAGAAAATCGAAAGGACCATGAAGAAAACCGGTCGTAACGAAGCCGTTTTGACGGGGACCTGCAGGATCGGAGGCCTTGAGACAGCCATTGGGATCATGGATTTTGCTTTTTTGGGTGGGTCAATGGGGGTCGTCGTTGGCGAAAAGATCGCCAGCTTGGTGGATCTTGCCTTCGAGAAAAAACTCCCCCTTGTCATTTTTTGTGCTTCGGGAGGGGCCAGGATGCATGAAGGCGCTCTTTCGTTGATGCAGATGGCAAAGACTTGTGCCAGCTTGGAACGCTACCAAAAAGCCGGGGGCTTTTATGTCTCGGTTCTGACAAACCCCACGACCGGGGGAGTCACTGCCTCCTTTGCGACGGTAGCGGATGTCATTCTGGCTGAACCGGGGGCCTTGATTGGTTTTGCGGGACCCCGGGTGATCAAAACGACCCTGAAGCAGGATCTCCCCAAAGGTTTTCAACGGGCGGAGTTTTTGATCGAAAAAGGACAGGTGGATCGGATTGTTCCCCGGGATGCCCTTCGGGCCGAGTTGGCTCGTTTGCTGGCGTATGGAACTCGGCAGGATCCCCTAGAGGCTTTGGCATCGGTGGCCGAGGTCAAAGAACAGAAGGGAGAAGGGGATGACTGACTCTTGTTTGAATGATTGGGGCCCCCAGGATCGGGGACGGAGTCTAGGGGCGGCTGTTTTCGTGGATTTTGACAACCTTTACTATGGTCTTCTGGGTGATTTTTATCATCGAGACCATAAGAAGGCCCTGGATGCTTGTGAGAGTTTATTGAATATTCTCCGAGGAGAGCTGAAGCAGCGACGGCTCTCCATCGCCTTGGGAAGGTCCTATTCAGCCTTTGACGAGTTTCCCGGTTCTGAGGCTGCTCACTCCCTCTCCTTGATGGGCTTCGATCCTCAATACATCGTGCATCATAAGGGTAAGAACTCGGCCGATCTCCAGCTCTCCCTGGATTTGATGGAGGTCCTCTTAACACGCAAAGACATTGATTTCTTTGTGATCGTTGGAGGGGACCGAGATTTTATTCCGGTGTCCCGCAAGGTCCTCGAGGCTCGACGGGAGCTTTTGATCGCTGCCCTCCCTGAAAATACCAGTGGGGATCTTTTGGACCGCGTGGGCCTTGAGCGTTTTTTGGATATCTCTGCTCTCCTGGAGATCCCCGGGGATTCCAAGGACCCCCAAGAGGATGACTCTTCTCAAAAACCTGGCAATGAAGGCAATGGATCCGAGAAGAAGGAAGAAGGGGGCAGCGAAGAGGTCAGCTCCAAAAAAAACTCTCCCAAGGTTTTTGCCTCCGGGGCGAATTCTCGGAGAAACAAGCAGACTCTCGCAAAATCTCAGCTGAACTGGGAGCCGCTTTCAGAGGAAGAGGCTTTTAGCAGGGAGCGCAAGGATCGTGCCCTCCGACTCTTGATGGATCTTGCGGATCGGTATCGAGAAAAACACGGGAAAGCTGAGGTTTGGCTGAGCCCCTTTCTTAAAAACGAGATGCCCGAGTATTTTCCTGATTTAACGCATCCACAACGTCGACGCTTGATCAACATCCTGAAGGAAGAGGAGAAAATTGAGATTGTGGAACGGGAAAATGATAATGGCCCCTTCCCTTATTCGGTTGTTCTTCTGAATTCCGAGCATCCCACCGTGAAGGGCTTGCTGACTGCTTGACCCATGTTCATTTTTGTCCTTCGTCGCTTTCTGGGACTCATTCCCGTCCTCTTCTTTGTGGTGTTGACGGTGTTTGTCCTTTTGCGATCCGTTCCAGGGGATCCGGTTCGCAATCTTCTGGGGGAGAAGGGGACGCAGCAGGAGCGGGAGCGTGTCACCAAGGAGTTAGGGCTGGACCGCTCCATCCCCGTGCAGTTTTGGATCTATTTTTCCGGCCTCCTCCGGGGGGACATGGGAAAGAGCTATATCCGCAATGAACGTCCCATTTCCGAAGATATCGCAGAGAGGTTTCCAGCCACCTTTGAGCTTGCTCTTTGTGCCATGGTGTTGGCCGGCTTTTTCGGCCTGGCGGCGGGGATCCTCTCCGCTGTGCTCAAGGGGAAGTGGCTGGACTATTTCTCCATGACCCTTGCTCTTGTGGGGATCTCCGTCCCCGTGTTTTGGTTGGGACTTCTCCTGATCCTTGCCTTTGGAGGGAGGGCTCCCTTTCCTTCGGGGGGCCGCTTGGATCTTTCGGTCTTTCATTCTTTCGAGCCGACCACGGGGTTTTACCTCATTGACAGCCTGCTGCAGGGCAACATCTCGCTTTTCTTTGACGTGGTGATGCACCTTGCCTTGCCGGCGGTGGCCCTTGCGACCATTCCCTTGGCGGTCATCTCCAGAATGACCCGTTCCTCTTTACTTGAGACCATGGGGAAGGACTTTATTCGGACGGCGCGGGCCAAAGGTTTGCCTGAGCGCCGGGTGGTGCTCAAACACGCTCTGCGGGCCTCTTTGATTTCGATCCTGACCGTGCTTGCCCTCCAATTTGGAACCCTTCTCGCAGGGGCCGTACTCACTGAGACCGTTTTCACCTGGCCTGGATTGGGGACATACGTTGTGGACGCAGTCAACAATCGGGATTACACCGCCGTGCAGGGAGGGGTTCTCGTGATCGCAACGGTTTTTGTCCTGGCCAACCTTGTGGCGGATTTGAGCTATGCCCTTGCTGATCCCAGGGTGCGGCTGTGAGGGGAGTGAAGGAGAATGGAGGGGAGATCTTGCTTCCTGTCCGGAGAGAAGGGTTCCCAAGGCTCTTCGCGGAGTTGATGAAGCGACGCAGTGCGGCCATCGGCATGGGAGTTGTGATTCTTCTCACCTTGATGAGCCTGTTTGTTCCTATTCTTCATGGGGGAGACCCACTCCAAGGGACTGAAGCCGCTGCTTATTTGGGGCCGAGCTTCCACCATCCTTTTGGAACCGATGTTTTGGGAAGGGACTTATTCCTGCGCGTTTTCTATGGGGGAAGGTTCTCCTTGGCCATTGGCTTTTCCGCCGTATTGCTGTCTTTGGCCTTGGGTGTTCCCCTCGGTGCGGTTGCCGGGTATGCGGGCGGTAAAGTGGATGCTTTTTTGATGCGCCTGATCGACCTGATGCTTTCTTTTCCCAGTCTTCTCCTTGCGATTGTTTTGACGACTTTGTTTGGGGGGGCAAGCATGAGCGGGTTGATCCTTTCTGTGGGGATCGTGGGCATACCCCAGTTTGCGCGACAAATGCGCGGCGAAGTCCTGGCCATTCGGGAACAGGAGTATGTGATGGCGGCGCGGGCTTTGGGCTTCCAGCACCTGAGGATTTTGTTCAAGCATGTGCTACCCAACACCATTGCTCCCTTGACTGTTTTGGCTACTCTCCGCGTCGGCACAGCCATCTTGGACGCGGCAGGTCTCTCCTTCCTTGGGCTTGGAGTGGAAGTGGGTGTCCCTGAATGGGGAACCATGATCAAAATCGGGCGAGATGAGATGAGCCAGACGATTTGGCCGGCTCTCTTCCCTGGTCTCGCTTTGACCTTGATTGTGTTGGGCTTCAATCTTTTCGGCGATGGTCTTCGGGACGCCCTCGATCCAAAAAATAAATAATGGGTTGATGCCGGAGAGGGAGAGCTCTTTTTGGAAGAAGGGGAGGCTTTCGCTATTCTTCTTCCATGAAATCATATGACATCATTGTTCTCGGTGTTGGTTCCGCGGGGTCTCGCGCAGCGAACACTGCCCACCAAGCTGGAAAATCAGTCCTGGGGATTGACGGTGGGGAACGCCTCGGGGGACTTTGCATTCTACGGGGTTGCATGCCGACCAAGACCCTCCTTGAAACGGCTCATCGTCTCCATGAGATTCGTGTGGCGGAACCCTTTGGGATTCAAGTGGGGGAGCCTCAAGTGGATTTTGAGGCCATGATGGATCGGATGCGCTCCCTGGTCGAACGCTTTCGAAACGCCAAGGTGAATGCGATCAAAAGCGCAGGTTATGAGTTACGGAGGGGGACAGCCCGTTTCCTCGATCCCCATCACATTGAGCTTGATGGTGAAAAGATCCATGGAAAAGCTTTTATCCTCTGCACTGGGTCCAAGGTGCGTCCGATTCCGGTCCCCGTGGAAGAAGGCGCTGATGTTCGAACCAGCGATGATCTTTTCAAGCTGCTGGAGGTTCCTTCCCGGGTGGTGGTCCTTGGGGCTGGGGCGGTCGGTTTGGAGTTTGCCCAATGGCTTGCCCGCATCGGCTGCAAGGTCCTTCTTGGAAACCGCTCCCCCTTGCTCCGCCGGAAGGATCCAGAAATGGGGGAGGAACTGAGGGATGCCTTGTGCGAAGAGATGGAAGTCCTTGCACCCGCACGCATCGAAGAAATCCTGAAAGGAGAAGATGGTGGAGCCCGGGTCCGCTTTGAACTCCATGACGGGAAGGAGAGGCTTGTCGACTGCGACTTTGTTTTGGATGCCTTGGGGAGGATTCCCAACTATGAGGGGCTTGGCCTCGAGGCGGCAGGGCTTAGGCTCAAGGGCGAACGTCTTGCCTCCAATGACTTTTTACAAACCGAAGTCCCTCATATTTTTGTCGCAGGAGACACGACCGGAACTCGGCTGATTCTCCATGATGCCAACTTGGAGGGTCAGCGGGCCGCCCGTAATGCGATTCGGGTGATTGAAGGTGAAGAGGGACTCCAAGGGCCCGACCCTCGCATTCCACCCTTTGATGTGATCTTTTCGGATCCCCCCTTTGCCAGCGTGGGAAAATCTTGGATTGATTTGGATCAAGAAGGGATCCTTTTCCGAGAGGCGACAAAATTCTTTCCCAAGCAAGGTCGCGGAATTTGCATGGGGGTCAGGCATGGATTCATGCGACTATTGGCGAATCCCCAAACCGGCAAGGTTCTAGGGTGTCAAATCTTGGGGCCGAGGGCGGATGATCTCATCCATGTTCCGATGGCGGTGATTGCCATGGGGGGAAGCGTTCATGACATGCTTCGTTTTCCCTGGTATCACCCCACCCTTGCAGAATCCTTCGTAGAAGTGGCTCGTGAACTCTCAGGGCAATGTGGAGGCCAAAAGGAATGAATGAAAACAAGCGCGTGGTCGCGATTGATGCCGTTTCGGTGCCTCCAAGGAAGTTGAAGACGGTTTATCCTGAGCCCTTTGCGTCTCGGGTGGCGGGGAGGGAAAAGCGAAAACTCGGAGATTTTTTTGGGCTCAAAAATTTCGGAGTCAACCTGACCCGTTTGGCCCCGGGGGCTGTGTCGGCTCTTAGGCATGCCCACAGCCGACAGGACGAGTTTATCTACATTCTCCAGGGATCTCCTACCCTGGTAACTGATGAAGGGCAGACCCAGTTGCAACCGGGAATGTGTGCGGGATTCCCCGCAGGAACAGAGAATGGCCATCATCTGCGCAATGAAACTCAAGAGCTTGTAGTTTACCTGGAGGTAGGTGACCGGAGCCCTGGGGATCAGGCGATATATCCGGATGATGACCTTGTGGCCTCCCTCGAGGACGGAAAGTGGCGATTCTTTCACAAGGATGGGCGCGCCTACGAGTGATGGCAATGGTTGTCGTTTCCGCCCTTTGTGCTTTCGCCCTTTGTGGAGGGGAGTTTTTCCAGTAGCCCCTAAACTAAAGGCGGACGTTTACCAGAACATTCAAAAAGAGGTCGGGAAGGATCCCCACGAGGAGGATGGCCGAGGCGCAGAAGCTCAGAGTGAGGCCCGTCGCAAGGCCATTTCCCGAAAGGGTCTCGCTGCTTGTCCCCTCTTTGAAATAAAGAGCGACGAGAATTTTGAGATAGTAATACAGGCCGATGACCGAACCCAGGATGGCGAAGATCGCCAAGGGGATCTGTCCTGCCTGAATCGATGCCGCGAAGATCTGGTACTTGGCCCAGAAACCGGCCGTGGGAGGGATTCCGGCGAGAGAAAGGGCTGCGATGGCGAGGATGGCGGCCGCGATGGGATTGCGACGCCCCAGACCTTTCAGACCTTCGAGAGTTACGATTTCGGGGTCCTTTCTTTCGATCCAGGAGAGTACGCCAAGGGCAGCGAGGTTGGTGATCCCGTAGACTGCTAGGTAAAAGAGGAGAGCCCGCAAGGCGATTCCGGCATCGGTTTGGCCCTGACCAACTGCCATGGCCTGGTAGGCAACCAAAAGGTACCCTGCGTGTGCGATTCCCGAATAAGCAAGGAGGCGCTTTAGGTTGGTTTGGACAAGAGCCCCTGCGTTCCCCACCAAAATCGAGAGAATGGCCAAAAAGGTAAAGACCGGGACGAGTTCATGGGGAAAAAGTCGAGCTGCGGAAATCAGCAGGAAAAAGGCTGCGGCCTTCGTCCCTGTGGACATCAGAGCAGTGATGGGAGTGGGGGCTCCTTCATAAACGTCCGGGGTCCACATGTGGAAGGGGGCGATGGAGGCCTTGAAGAAGAGTGCGATAAAGAGGATGGCTCCCCCCAAAGCCGCATAGCCGAAAGGTTGAGGGAGACCTTCTTGAAGGATCGTTCCCATCGCAGGAAGGTCGAGATTTCCCTGGCCTGCGTAGATGAGGGCAGAACCATAGACAAAGAAGGCAGCCCCGAAGGCCCCGAGGAGAAAGTATTTGAGGCCTGCTTCCACCGACTTGGTGCGGCTTCTTCGAAAGGCGACGAGGACATAGAGGGAGATGGAAAGGATCTCGAGTCCGATAAAGGCGAGCATTAAATTCTTGGCTCCCAGGAGGAGTCCTGCACCCACGGGGAAAAACAGGGTTAAGACATGAAACTCCCCATAAGCGCGGAATTCTTCATCTCCTTCCTTCCACCAAGCTCCACTTAGGAGCAGAGAAATGAGAGTCAAAAAGAGGAGGAGGATGCTTCCGAGGACGGTCCAAGGCTGGAAATGGAAGACAGGTTCCAACAAGGGCCCTAAGGCGATCTTGGGGGGGAGGGGATGGGAAGGTTGCAAATAGAGATACTGCTGCACCCCTGCGAGGATCCCTCCTAAAAGGCTCAAGAGAGAGAGGCCGTGGACCAGAGTTCTTGCGCCTTTTCCCGGTTTCAGAAGGAGGTCCAGACAGAGGACGAGGATGGCGCCGAAAACAGGAAAGAGCAGCGGCAGCAGGACATAGAAATCCGTAGATGTAAAGCTGAAGTGCATCAGCGCGCCTCCAGGACTTTGGCTTGAATCTGAGCCAGGGTTTTGGATGTGCGACTCGTGAACTGACCCGGGAAAAGGCCGATCCAAAGGAAAAGGATAACGAGAGGAGCCAGAACCAGGACCTCTCGAAGGCCGAGGTCTTTGAGAAGTTTGTTCTCCTCATGCTTGACCGGTCCGAAGAGAACCCTCCGGACCATGGAGAGCATATAGACAGCGCCAAAAATCACTCCGGCGGTTGCGATGGCCCCAAGGAGGGGCCAGGCTTTAAAGGCACCCACAAAGATGAGGAATTCCCCAATGAAGCCGGAAAGGCCAGGCAGGCCGACCGAAGCAAAAGTGGTGAGGACCAGGAAGAAGGCAAAGATCGGCATGGTTTTGGCGATCCCCCCGAATGCGGCGATTTCTCTCGTGTGCCTTCTTTCATAGATCATCCCAACAAGGAGGAAGAGAGCAGGCGTGGCTACGCCATGGCTGATCATTTGGATGACGGAGCCTTCTAGGCCATAGGCATTGAGGGCGAAGGTGCCGAGGACGATGGGGCCCAAGTGACTGATGGAAGAGTAGGCGACCAATTTTTTGAGATCGGATTGGGCCCAAGCGAGAAAGGCTCCATAAAGGAGACCGATCACTCCGATGACCATGAGCCAGGGCGCAAAGAAAAGAGTCGCTTTCGGGAAAAGGGGAAGGCAAAAGCGAATGAGGCCATAGGTTCCCATTTTCAGCAGAACACCGGCCAGGATCACCGAACCTGAAGTAGGCGCCTCCACGTGTGCGTCGGGGAGCCAGGTGTGAAAGGGAACCGTGGGTACCTTGATTAAAAAGGCGATGGCGAAGGCCAAAAACAGGTAGTACTGCGTTGTGACGGGGAGGTGCAAATACTTGAGGTGATCGAGGATTGAGGAAGTCAGGACGGGGACTTCATTTCCCGGAAGAGCCAAGGGGGTTCGGACCAGAAAAATGATGGCGAGTAACATCAGGACCGAACCGGCCACCGTGTAAATAAAGAACTTGAGAGTTGCGTAGAGACGCCTCTTTCCTCCCCAGATTCCGATCAGGAAATAGAGGGGGATCAGCATGACTTCCCAGAAGAGATAGAAGGTAAAGAAATCGAGGGCCAAGAAGACCCCGATCATTCCGCACTCCATCACAAGCAACCAGAAAAGAAACTCTCTTGCCCGCTTCTTGATATGGCTGGGGGCGGAAAAGAGAACAATCACGGAGATTAAAGTGGTCAGCAGGACCAGGAGAACGGAAAGGCCATCCACTCCCAAAGCAAAATGGACTTGTAGGGTTTGGATATGAAACCATGGAACGCTGAAGAGGAATTTCACTCCTTCTGTTCCTGGGCCATATCCCGTCCATAAGGGAAGGGAAGCGAGAAAGGTGACCAAGCCGATGGCTTGCGCGAGCCGCCACAGCACAGGACTCCCCTCGTCCGAACCCCTTAGCGGGGCAAAGAGAACCAGGAGGGCGCCTAGGAGCGGAAGAAAGGTCAGGATCAGCGAAAGAGAGGAATCCACGTTTGAGAATCCTTAGGACCAGAGTTGAAAAACAAGCCAAGCGATCAGAGCCGTGGTCGACCCCGCCATCCAGAGTGCATATGTCTGGAGATGGCCATCTTGGAGTTTTCGGACAATGCGACCGAGCGAAAATGCGAGCCCTCCAATCATGTTGACAAGACCATCAATGACCAAAAGGTCAAAAAGTGCGGCAAGCTTGGAGAGGAGGAAAAGTGGGGTGAGGACAAAGGCTTGGTAGATTTGATCAATGAACCATTTCCCTGCGAGAAGGACATAGATGGGATGGGCCATTTTGGCGATCTTTTGACCAAAGGAGGGACCCCTTGCATAGAGGAGGAAGCCTGCCGTGATGCCTACGATGGCGATCAAGGAGCTTAGGAGGAGGAACATCAACTCATAGTTGTGTCCCAGGCCATGGCCCATCCCTTCTTCAAGAGGGGTTACGCTGGAGCTGAGGAAGTGATGAATCCAGTTCCCGTCTTTGACGATGAGGTCGGGAAGCCCCATGATGCCTCCGAACAAGGCCAAGGCGGCCAGAACCATGAGCGGGAAGGTCATCAATTTCGGCGATTCATGAGGATGCACCTCCGCAGGATCAAAGCGTTCTTTGCCGAAGAAGGTGAGTCCCACGAGCCGGAAGGTGTAGAACGCGGTCATGAGTGCGGTAAGGGCCCCGATGCCCCAGAGGATGAAGTGGATTTGCCCCCCTCCCTTCACGGTTTCCCACAGGATCTCATCCTTACTGAAGAAACCGGAGGTCAAGGGGAATCCTGCCAGGCAAAGACCCCCAATCAGGAAGGTTACATAGGTGATCTTCATGTATTTTCTGAGGCCGCCCATTTTAAGAATGTCCTGTTCCTCATGCATTCCATGGATCACCGATCCAGCTCCCAAGAAGAGGAGGGCTTTGAAGAAAGCATGCGTTCCCACGTGGAAAATGGCTGCGGACCAGGCCCCCATACCGCAGGCGAGGAACATGTATCCCAGCTGAGAGACTGTGGAATAGGCGAGGACCTTTTTGATGTCCCTTTGGGCCATGGCGATGGACGCAGCGAAGAAGGCGGTCAGGGCACCCACAGTGGCGACGACCATCATGGCCGTAGGGGACTGAACGAAAAGAAAGGACATCCTGCAGAGCATGTAAACCCCCGCAGTGACCATCGTTGCTGCGTGAATCAAGGCGGAAACCGGAGTCGGACCTGCCATCGCATCGGGAAGCCACACAAAGAGGGGGATTTGAGCTGACTTACCGGTGGCCCCTACAAAGAGCAGAATGGATATGAGGGTCGCCAGCCCTGCGGGGAGGGCGATACTGGAGGTTTTGAGTGCAGCAATGTCCAGAGTGCCGAAGTGGTGGAAGAGGAGGAGCATCCCAATGAGAAAGCCCATGTCCCCGACTCGGTTGGTGATAAAAGCCTTTTGCCCGGCCACCGCGGGCCAGCCACCTTCGCGGTCATACCAAAAGCCGATCAAGAGATAGCTCATGGCTCCCACACCTTCCCAACCGACAAAAAGGAGGGGCAGGCTCTCTCCCAAAACCAATAGGCTCATAGAGAAGATAAAGAGGTTGAGGTAGGCGAAAAATTTGGCCTTGCCCTCATCGTGAGCCATGTAACCGATAGAATAGACATGGATCAAAAACCCGACGCCTGTGACTACGAGCGCCATAAACCCCGAAAGGTTATCAAAGAAGAGGCCGAAGGATACTTTGAGATCTCCTGTCGCAATCCATTGATACACGACTTGGTGGAGAGCTTCTCCATGACCCAGGGCAAAGAACCCTCCTAGGGAGACGGCAAACGAACCCAGGACTGCCGCAGATGCGATATATCCGGACAGGCTCTTTGTGGTTCCGCCTTTGGCATGCAAGATGCCACAGAGAATTGCTCCGCAAAGAGGGAGGATCGGGATCAGAAAAAGGAGGTCGTTCATTCAGCCCTCCAACTCGGTTGCAGTTTCGACATCGAGAGTAGATTTGAGTCGGAAGAAGGCGATCAAAAGGGCTAAGCCCACAGCGGCTTCGACTGCGGCAATGGTGATGACAAAAATGGTGTAGACCTGCCCCTCCGGATCAAGGAAGCGTTCCCTGGCCGCCGCGAGGAAGGCGAGGTTTCCCGCGTTGAGCATCAACTCAATGCTCATAAAGACCACAATCAAATCTCTGCGGATCAGAAAACCCAAGACGCCCAGGCCAAAGAGAACCGCTGAGAGGATCATGATGTGATCCGTCGGGACTCCTCCAATCAAGGTCGTAGCTTGAGGAAGGGAAGGCAAGCTGGAAAGAATCATTGTTCCTGTCCTCCCTTGCTTGTCCTTGCCTCACCCAGGCCGGCTGCCGTAATCCCGGCAACCTCGAGCTTCGGTTTGCTGGTTTGGGTGATGACATCCTTTTCGATTTCATAAATGACATCTACGTTTCTTTTTCGAGAGCGTCGGCGCTTAGCCAAGGTGACCACTCCCAGGATGGCTCCCAGGAGGAGGACCGAAGTCGCTTCGAAAGCAAGAACGTGTCGTCCGAAGAGGGCTTCGGCCAGTTCTTTGCCTCCTGAGGCTCCGCGCATTCCTGCCTCCAGATCTCCTCTCGCCAATGGGGCAACAACGAGATCGGGAAAGGTCAGGGCGAGAAAGGCAAGGAGGGCCCCAGAGAAAAGAGGGGCCAGGAGGGCTGCAATGGGAGTTTCTCGGGGTTCTTCCCTGCGGAGATCCAGGAGCATGATCACAAAGAGGAAGAGGACCATGATGGCGCCCGCATAGACCAATAGCTGCAGAGCGGCCATAAACGGGAAACCCAGGACCAAGTAGATTCCTGAAAGGCAGAAGAAGGCCCCGACGAGGTGGACAGCGCAAATCGCAGGATTGCGCTGGAACACGACGTTCGCCCCGAAAAAGACGGAGAAGAGGGCCAGAACGTAGAAGACTAACGATGCCACTTGTCGAACTTCTCCTTAGTGAAACGAATGCGGCCTTCAAGCTCCTTAATGGGGGTCATCAGGCGATCCTTGTGAAAGACAAGAGACTCACGGGTGAAATTGGCGAGCTCATAGCGGTCGCTCATGATGATTGCCTCCTTGGGGCAAACTTCTTCACAGAGGCCGCAGAGAATACAACGAAGCATGTCGATGCTGAATTCTTCCGGTTCCCGCTCAATATAGCGTTCGGTCTCTTCCGCCTTGATCGTGATCGCTAAAGCGGGACAGACCACCTCGCACATCGAGCATGCGACACAGCGGGGAGTCCCATCCTCATTTTCTACCAACAAGGGTTGCCCCTTGAGGGCAATGGGCGCTTTGTAGCGCTCTTCCGGATAAAGCCGGGTCACCTTGGGTTTGAACATATTGCGGAAAGTGATCGACAAACCTTTGAGGATCTCGGGAATGGATAGCTTTTCCATGAAGGAAAGCTTCTTCTCCATACGTTTGACCTTCATTAGAGGACTCCCGTGGCGATAAGGATGCCGGTTGCGGTCAAGTTAAGGATGCTGAGAGGCAGAAGGATCTTCCAACCGAGATACATCAGCTGGTCCCAACGGAACCGGGGAAGAGTCCAACGAACCCAGATGTAGAAGAAGAGGAAGAACCCCACTTTGATCATGAAGACAACGAAGCCCAGGATGGCCCGCCACCAGATTGAATCCATGTTCTCAATGAGTCCAAAGAAACTAGGGCCTCCAAGAAAGAAGGTCGCCAGCAGGCAAGACATCATGAACATGGCGGAATATTCGCCCATGAAAAAGAGGGCGAACTTCATGGATGAATATTCGGTATGGAAACCCCCGACTAGCTCTGTTTCACATTCGGCGAGGTCAAAGGGGAGGCGGTTTGTTTCGGCGAAGGCTGCAATCAGAAAAAGGACAAAAGCGATCGTGCCAACGGGGAACATGAAAAGGACCCATGTGTGATGGGCTTGATAGGTAAACATCTCACCGAGATTCATGGTCCCGGTCAACATGACAACCGTGATGACCGACATCATCATTGAAAGTTCGTAGGAGATCATCTGCGCGGATGACCGAAGGCCACCGAGGAGGCTCCACTTGTTGTTTGAGGCCCAACCCCCAAGAAGAATTCCGTAGACCGCCAATCCACTCATGGCGATGAAAAACAAAACTCCAATATTCAGATCGGCGATCGCAAGGGAGAAGGGTTGGCCATCGATGAGAATGGGAAAGGTGAAAGGAATGACTGCGATGGTCATCATGGCCGGCCCCGCAGCCAGAGCGGGAGCGAGGCGAAAAAGGATGGGGTTGGCTCCTTCGGGAACGACCTCTTCCTTGAAGAAGAATTTAAGACCGTCTGCGATGGGCTGGAAAAGACCCCAGGGGCCGACACGGTTGGGTCCATAGCGGAACTGAATCCAGGCGGAAACCTTTCGCTCCGCAAGAGTCAGGAGAGAGACCATGATCGGGGCGATATGGAAAAAGACTACGACCTTGATGATGGTCGCGATCAGGACAGCGGTGGTCATGTGCGGACCTCCTCGGTTCCCATGATTTCTTCATCTGGGATGTCAATCTGGTTTTCTTCCCAGGAGATGAAGGCTTCCAAGAGTTCCGTCAGAAGTTGGAAATCGTCCTTGGCAAGAACCGGGGCTTTGAGGGCCGGCCGGACAAATTGCTTGATTCCATCGCAGTTGATCCAATGTCCGGCTTTTTCCATGGGACTCAAGGAGGCAAGTTGAACTTTGGCCGCTGGGAATAAATCGCTTCGGACCCCCATGTAGAGCATGGGGCCTTCTGCAGCGATGCTTTCGAGGGTGGATTGGTCCAACAGCTCTCCAAACCCAAAACCGAAAAGAGCCACCTTCTTGGAATTCACGTTTTCTAGATCTTCGGGAGGGATGGCCTTAAGTCCGACTTCTTCTCGAAGGCCTTTGCAGTTAGGAGCAGGTTCATCCGTATGAAGGAACTCATCACCTTTAGCGTTGGGGTCAGGTTGGTAGTATCCGAAGGTCGGTTCCAATCCCAGCTTTTCCAAGGTTTCGGCTAGTTCCTTAAAGGCCCAACCCTCTTCAATGGTTGCAAAAGGGGAGAGGACCATGAGGATCTCTTTCTGCCGGAGGAAGAGGGGGCTCAGTTTTTTGAAGGCTTCTTCGATGCTTATTGGGATTCGCTCCCCGTTTTCATCGATGAAAAAGGGCGAAGGCAGCCGGGTTTCCCCGACTTCCAAATTGTATCGATCAAACATCAAGCGACCTTCATCGCACATCCAGTAATCGTTGATTTCGGCGTTGTAGCGGGGGCGAATCCGGAGAATCTTGTTGTCCCGGGTCTCCACTGAGATATTGCAGCCCTTGGAGCACAGACCGCAAATCGTTTCTGTTGCATGGAGAAACCACACCCTGGATTTGAAGCGGAATTTTTTGAGGGTCAAAGCTCCCACGGGGCAGATGTCTACGATGTTGCCTTGGTAATTCCCATGGAGGGGATCTCCCATAAACGTGGAGAGGTAGGAGCGATCTCCGCGATCAAGGACTGTGAGTTGAGGATCTTTTGTAACCGCCTCAAAGAAACGGACGCAGCGAGTGCAGAGAATGCATCGTTCGTTATCCAAAAGGATCTTGTCCCCCAGGCTCTTGCGTTTGTCGAAATGCTTCCTGGGTTCCTGGGTTCTTCCCCTGGATTGTCCTGTGGAATAGGCCGTGTCTTGGAGCATACATTCGCCCGCCTTGTCACAGATGGGGCAGTCCAAGGGATGATTTAGGAGTAAAAACTCCATCACTCCCGCTCGGGCTTTTTGGACTATCTCGGAGTCGGTGAGGATCTCCATGCCTTCGATGATGGTTTCACGACAAGAAACGGCGAGGCCGGGGCGAGGTCCTTTTCCTTTGCTTTCGATTTGGCATTGACGGCAGCTTGCGGCGACGGGCAATCCCTTGTGGTAGCAAAAGTGGGGAATGTTTTTGCCGATCGAGTGGAGGAAATCGATCAAGCGACCTCCCAAGGGTGCTTGATATTCTTTGCCATCGACAAGAATGCTGGTGAAAAGGGGGTCAGGGTTCTGTTCTTCGGAACTCATTTTTCACCTCCTTGGCCTGTGGGGGTTTCAGCACCCGAGAGGACGGCCTCCTGGGTGGAACCCTTGGCTGAGCCTTTGTTGATGGCTTCTTCAAACTCTTCCCGAAAGTGCTTGAGGGCCAATTCCACCGGCCAGGCAGCCGCATCGGAGAGGACGCAAATGGTTTTTCCTTTCATGTTTGCGCAGGCATCCAAAAGGGTCTTCAGATCCTCGGGGATGCCGTTTCCTGTCTCGATTCGTTTGAGGATGCGAGCGAGCCACCCGGTTCCTTCGCGGCATTGGGAACATTGTCCGCAGGATTCATCGTGGTAGAAGTCAGCGATGACACGTGCGGCTCGGATCAAGGAAGCGCTTTCATTGAGAACGATGACCGAAGCAGTGCCGAGCATGGAACCTGTAGCTTTGAGATCGTCGTGGGTAAGGGGGGTGTCCAAGTAGGAGGGGGGAAGAAAGCCTGAGGAGGAACCTCCAGGGAGAAAAGCTTTGAGTTCAAGATCGTCGAGGATCCCGCCGCCGAATCTCTCGCCGTAAATGAGTTCTCGGATGGGCATT
>JALSSW010000021.1 GCA_026984035.1 Planctomycetota bacterium | reverse complement strand
GAAACAGTGGGAACTCTATCGGGAAAAAATGAAGCTGGTTGCTCCCTCGAACCGCCGGAAATTTAAAATCTTAGTGGTTGGGTCCGGGCTGGGAGGCGCATCTGCAGCATCTACCTTGGCGGAACTCGGCTACGACGTCGAATGTTTTTGCTTCCAGGATTCCCCTCGTCGTGCTCATAGCATTGCCGCTCAAGGGGGAATTAACGCAGCTAAAAATTATCAAAATGACGGAGATAGTGTCTGGCGCCTTTTTTATGACACGGTGAAGGGCGGTGATTTTCGTTCTCGGGAGTCCAACGTTCATCGCCTTTCCGAAGTCAGCCTCCAAATCATTGATCAGGCTACCGCAATGGGAGTTCCCTTTGCCCGAGAATATGGGGGCACCTTGGCTAATCGATCCTTTGGTGGAGCTCAAGTCTCAAGGACCTTTTATGCGCGGGGGCAAACGGGGCAGCAACTCCTTCTCGGCTGTTATGCAGGCCTAAACCGACAAATTGCTAATGGGCAAATCAAAATGCATAACAGGACAGAAATGCTTGATTTGGTCGTGGTCGATGGCTTGGCGAGAGGGATCATTACGCGCGATCTGGTGACGGGAAAAATCGATCGCCATGTGGGCCATGCGGTAGTGTTGGCGACGGGAGGATATGTAAATGTGTTCTTCCTCTCCACGAATGCAATGGGATCCAATGTAACAGCTGCTTGGCGTGCCCACAAACGAGGAGCCTTTTTTGCAAACCCCTGCTTTACTCAGATTCACCCAACCTGCATTCCTCAAAGTGGTGAATATCAATCCAAGCTTACCTTGATGTCCGAATCGCTCCGGAATGACGGGCGGGTTTGGGTGCCCTTAAAAGCTGGAGATACGAGGCCACCAAACGAAATCCCTGAGAATGAGCGAGATTATTATCTCGAACGTGTGTATCCGAGTTTTGGGAACTTGGTTCCTCGGGATGTGGCCTCTCGGGCGGCAAAACGAGTTTGTGATGAGGGTAGAGGGGTGGGTCCCTTAGTCGGAGGGGAGAGGCGTGGTGTTTACCTCGATTTCTCCGATGCCATTCGCCGTCATGGAAAAAAGGTGATTGAAGACCGCTATGGAAACCTCTTTGAAATGTATGAGAGGATCACCGGGGAGAGCCCTTATGAAGTCCCAATGCGCATCTATCCCGCCCCACACTATGCAATGGGAGGGTTGTGGGTTGACTATGGCTTAATGAGCAACCTTGAGGGATTACATGTCATCGGGGAAGCGAATTTTTCCGATCATGGAGCCAATAGACTTGGGGCATCTGCTTTGATGCAAGGCCTCGCTGATGGGTATTTTATCCTACCTAATACCATCGGGAATTATCTGGCGACCAAAAATCCCGAAACGATTGGAACCGATCATCCTGAGTTTGAGAAAGTTGAGAAAGAAGTTCGCGCCTATATCGACAAACTCCTTTCCATCAATGGTGAACGTTCCGTGGATTCCTTCCATATGGAATTAGGCCGAATCCTTTGGAACAAATGCGGGATGTCACGAAGCAAAGAAGGTTTGTCCGAAGCATTGGAGGAAATACCGAAACTCCGAAAGGAATTCTGGGAAAATGTTCGAGTCCTCGGTGAAGGAGAGACCTTGAACCAGTCCCTTGAAAAGGCGGGACGTGTTGCAGATTTCCTCGAATTCGCCGAACTCATGTGTCGGGATGCATTGGACCGGGAAGAGTCCTGTGGAGGACATTTCCGTGAAGAGTACCAAACCGAAGAAGGGGAGGCCCTTCGTCGGGATGACCTTTTTTCATACGTGGCTGCTTGGGAATTTGACGGCGTGGGTCGCCCCCCCATCCTTCACAAGGAAAACCTGACTTTCGAGAATGTTGCCCTGGCGGTAAGGAGCTACAAATGAGGATTAAGGTGCATGTTTGGCGCCAAGCAGGTCCCCAACAAACGGGGAAAATGGTTGCTTATGATCTTGAAAACATCAACGAGCATATGTCATTCCTGGAAATGCTCGATTATTTAAACGAAACCTTGATTGCGAAGGGAGAAGAGCCGGTTGCTTTTGACAGTGATTGTCGGGAAGGAATCTGTGGAATGTGTTCCCTCGTTATTAATGGAATTCCCCATGGCCCTGAGAAAGAAACGACGGTTTGCCAACTCCATATGAGGCATTTCCATGACGGCCAGGAAATCTTTATTGAACCATGGAGAGCAAAGTCCTTCCCCATCCTTAAGGATCTGATCATCGACCGATCCTCATTCGATCGCATCCAGCAGGCGGGAGGCTTTATTTCTACCAACACAGGTTCGGCACCTGATGCTAATAACCTTCCGATTGGGAAGCAGGTGGCCGATCGAGCTATGGACGCTGCTGCCTGCATTGGTTGTGGAGCCTGTGTAGCTGCATGTAAAAATGCTTCAGCAATGCTTTTTGTGGGAGCCAAGGTCTCTCACCTTGCTCTTCTTCCCCAGGGCCAAGCGGAAAAAAAGAAGCGAGTCATTGCCATGGTTGAAGCGATGGATGCCGAGGGCTTTGGGAATTGCACGAACCAATATGAATGTGAGGCTGCTTGCCCAAAGGGGATTTCCGTGGAATTCATCGCAAAAATGAATCGGGAATTTCTGGCCGCCCAACTTACGGGAAGGGATAGCTAGAAGAACTGAGTGCCTCAGAGTTCCAAACCTCCAACTTCCCCAAGGTTTAGGGACGGATGGTGGACGCTTTGTTCCTTAGAGGGAACAAAAGCGTTCCGGAGGCCCTTGGCTCCGACAAGCCAGCAGCCCTGAAGGAAGAGGTCTCCCGGAGGGATTCCGGGGAATCCTTAGAATCTGTCCCCTATCTTGGCGAATTAAAGGAAATACTCCGCGGATCCTTGGAGGCTGCACTTTCCTTACATTTCTCGTTGTTTGGTAGGGGATTTGCTATAACAAAGTATTCAATCATCTTCTGATTTCGTCTTTCCCTTCTTTAGGGTTTGAATGGATTCGGAAGCAACTTCATCGAAAAGATTAAATGAATTTCTGGATCGGCCTTTTGGGTATCAATGTTCCCTAAAGACCTGTTTCCGATAGGGAGAGATCAAAAATGAGGATTCCAATCTTTGCATCCTTGACCTTGGCTGCTGGCCTTTTTGCCATTCCAGCTTCGGTCTTCGCCCATGGTGGTCAGTATCGAGGGCCTGGTGATACGGTTCCTCCTGGAGCAGGAAGCGGTGGTGGAAAAACCGGTGGCCCCGGCGGTCCCACCACTCCTGGTCCTGGCGGCCCCACCACTCCTGGGCCCGGTGGACCTACCACGGGAGGGCCCAATACTCCCCCCCCACCCGCACCTACCGGAGGTGGACAATCTAAAGCCGCTCGAACAGGGGGAGGAGGAGCTCCCGTTGGACCCGACTTATCCCAGTGGCAATTTTGGTGGGAATTCAACAAGGATCGTTTCCTCCAGCTGAAGAAGGCCCTTCGATCAGGAAACCCCACTTCGGGATCGGATGATTTCTCTTTGGGCCGGGCCCCAAAAAATGAAGTTACCGACACCCTGAGTCCTACAGAAAGTGATCGGAAATTTGTCACAGAAGCTCTGAAAAAAACCTTGGTGGATCCTGACAGCAATCGAGACATCGTTTCTTCTTGCATGATTGCTCTGGCCAAGATCGGTTTAGATCCATCGATTTTGGAGAAAATGAAGAAAAACCTGCCCGCCAAGGATCAGGAAATCTCCGAGACAGCGACCATTGCTATGGGAATCGCAAACCTGGAAGAAGCCGTTCCGGATCTTCTTTCCCTTGCCAATGACGATAAGAATGGAAGGGATCTTTTAAAAAGGAGCCGGACTCCCTTTAGGACCCGCTCTTTTGCCTGTTATGGCCTCGGTTTAATCGCTTATGCAACCAAAGACCATGCTCTCAAAACCAAAGTTTTCGAGGCCATGAAAAACCTGATTGAAGACGAAGCGTTAAACAACCGTGACATCAAGGTGGCGGCTTTTCAAGCCATACGCCTTCTTCGCCCCGGAATCGACACCGAAGCTGGTAAAGCCCTCACCCAATCTGCTGTAGAATTCCTGACGGGATATATCGCACGTAAAAAGGTCAACCGACAAGTCCAGTCGCATGCTTACACGGCTCTTGCAGATTTGGTCGGGCGAGGAGATCGCTTTGATGCTCAGGGGAAGCTGAGAGAAGCCGTAGTGGCCGTCATCAAAAACCGAAAAGTAAATCATTGGATTCATCAATCCGCGGTCTTGGCTCTCGGACAAATGGGAACTCCGGAAGATACCGATCTTTGCAAGGCTCTTCAGGAATACATGATGAAAGGCAAGGACCAACAGGCCAAGGGTTTTTGCGCGATCTCCCTTGGGCAGATTGGGGGAGCGGCGAATCGCGATTTCCTGATCGATAAGCTACGGCAGCGAAGGACTCGGACCCTCCTGAAACCGTGGATTGCAATCGGGATTGCCATCGAAGACTATCAGAATCGGAAAAACGATCCGAGTTATCAATCCTCTTCCGCAGCAAAGCAAATTGTCTACAAAGTTTTCAAAAAGGAACGCAATCGGCTGAACGCTTCAGCCTATGCCGTTTCCCTAGGCTTGATGCGCGAAAAAGATGCTGTTGAGGATTTGATTGATCGGATGCAAAAATACAGGAACACTCCCCAGGCTTGTGGGTATATGGCCCTTGCTTTGGGGCTTTTGGGGGCGGATGCAAAAACGGAGATCAATGCGATTGTCGACCGTTCCTCTCACTTTGACACTCTTTTGACCCAAGCCTCCATCGCTCTCGGTCTCCTTGGGGACAAGGAAATCGGCGGTAAGCTGATCACGATGATGAAAGAGCCGGGAAATGGCCTGGCAGTTCAATCCGCTCTAGCACAGGCCTTGGGCTTCATTGGAGATAAGCGCTCCGTTCGCCCCCTTGTGGAAATCATGCAAGACAAGTCTTATCTGGATATCCCTCGAGCCTTTGCAGCCGTTGCATTGGGGTTGATCTGTGACAAAGAAGAGTTCCCCTGGAACAGTAAGATTTCGATGAATATCAACTACAGGGCAAACACGGAAACCCTGACAGGCTCCGCCACTGGAGTCCTGGATATTCTCTGATTGACCCAGAAATCTTTGAACCGAGTAAGAAGAGGCCCTCCTTTAAAGAGCGGCCTCTTTTTTTAATGCCTAAACACCAATCGTTGAAAGGGACTTAAAGAAGTTCACTGTTTTCTATGATAAATTTTTTGAACAGTAAATCTTGGGGAACCACTCCGGGGATCAACCCTTAAATTCCTTTTTGGCAAGTCTTCGCTCCATTCGCTTCAAGATGATAAGGCTGATCCCTACAAAAAGAATAAGAATGGCGGTTCCACCCCCAATGAGTAGGCGGGCTCGGTTCAGGGCTCCTTTTGCTTGGTGGATTTCGTCAAGAGCTTTCAAGAGAGCTTTCAAGTCTTCCTGGGCTTGCTGTTTCCAAGGATTCCTTGCTTTGGAATCCCGCAAGACTTTTTGATAAGAAGCTTCGGCCCTTTTGTAGTCCTCTTGGCGGAAGAAAGCTTTTCCTTGAAGGAGAAGAAGAAAGGGGTCATCCCTCCAAGTCAACCCAGATCCCTGGATCCAGGAAAGAAAGGATGCCTCTTTTCCATTCTGAAGAAGGAAAAACCCCAAGTTGCGGGCGCAAGCGAGAGGGTTTTTCAACTCTTTTGGACGCAAGAGGGCCTTTTTGAGCAAATGGGTGGCAGCTTTAATCTGTCCCTTACTTGAGAGCTGGAGAGCTTTGCCAAGGGGATCCTTTTGGGGATTTTTGCGATCGAAAGCCATTAGCGAAGCCGTTCATACATCCGTTCATGGAGAAGGAGTAGGGGGGAGTCGTAATCCCGCAGCAAATCGGATTCGCTAGCTGCTTCCCATTGCGAATAAGAAAGATCCCTGCCAGCGGCAGCCCAGAGCTTTGGAGATAAACCCAAAGGGGGATGGGAATCTCGAATTTGCTTCCATAGCCGATAGGGCTTTCCTTCGTGGCCGATCAATAAAAAATTGCGTTCTCCTTGTACCCGAAAGCTTTCAACTGTTTTAAAAACTTTGGCTAGTGTTTGGGCCACAGCCTTCAATACGGGACCATCCTCCTTGAAGTCTCCTATATTTAAAGCGAAGACTCCCTTGGGATTTAATAGGGCATGGACTCGCTGAAAAAACTCTAGGGAGGCAAGGTGGGCAGGAAGATAAAATTGATTTCGGTAGGTATCTAAGCTGATGAGATCAAAGGTTTTTTTGCTGGCTTTAGCGTGGTTCACAAAAATACGGGCATCCAATCCCCCTAACAACTCTTGCCCCTCTTTTTCCAAAGCCTCCAGATGGAAGAACTTTCTCCCTAATTTCAACACCTCTGGATCCAGCTCAACTCCTAAACCCCTAATCCTTTGTAGGGAGCTCGCTTGAATGCAACGAAGAATCGTTCCCCCCCCACACCCAAGGGAAAGAACTGAAATTGCTTTGGAACGATCAAAAAGAAAGGGTAGAAGGGCAAATGCATCGTAGTATCGGCCGTTAGTGAAAGGGGTTCCTTCAATATAAATGGAATGAAAGGAATCTAATCCTTCATTGATTTTCAATTCCCTCAACGTTTTCCCGTTTTCTTGGGATTCTTTTACAAAAAGCTCTTGGTATGGACTTGTTGATTCAGCAAGGAGCTTTCCTTTCCCCAACCAGACCGGCTTAGGTTTGGCCAGAAAACAAAATGGTAGGACAAGGACACCAAGAGCCGGGGGAATTTTGGGGCCACGAGAAAGAAGACAAGCTCCCAAGCCAACCAGAATGAGGATGCCGCCAGAAAGGGCAAAGGTTGTGGAGAGTCCAAAAGAGGGAATCAGCCAATGCGTCGTTAAGAAGGTACCCCCAAGGCTTCCCAGAGTTCCTGTGCTATAGACGGTTCCACTAATGCGCCCGACATGTTTTTGATCGCCCATGGAACCCATTCGAATGAGAACCGGAGGGACGGCTCCTAAGAGGATGATCGGAGGGAGAAAAACAAAGAGGGATGCTCCCAAACTCCCTTCGACAAGAACAGGAAGAGCAAGATGAAGAGGTAAGCTCTCAGGTAAAATCCATTGAGCAATCCTCGGGACAAGAAAAGGAACAAGAAAGGAAAGCCCCCCTGCAATCCCAAGGAGAAAGGGAAGGATTTTCGTTCCAAGGCCTCGATCCGCGAGTGCACCCCCAAACCATGCTCCCAGGGCGAGGCCAAGAAGGATGACTCCAATTACATTGGTCCAAACGGGGACAGAGTCTCCAAAATGAGGAGCAAAGACCCGAACAGCCGCAAGCTCCAGAACCATGACGGAGAACCCAGAACCAAAAGCGATCCCTCCGATCCCAAAATGATGATGTTTTACATAGGAGGAAGGACCGCCTTCTTGCCCCCCCTCAGTTACCTTCACCTTCCCCCTTTTTCTCGGAGTTCCCATCCTGTTCCTTTTTGATCGGTTTGGGAATATCCAAGCGCACTGAGGTCACATAAATGTTCCGAGGATCCCCCCGCCGGATAATCATATTTTGAAGGAAATCCAGACTCCTTTGCCTTCGCTGCTTTTGAACAACTCCATTGATGACAATGGAAAAGTCCTTGTCTAAATCCACAAGGAAGTCATTGAGGAAAAGAGTGACTCGCCAAACACTCGTAGATTTAATTTCAATGCGGTTTTTTTCTGGATCAGCTGTGACTTCGATCCGAGGCCTGAGTTCAGCAGGGACATCCCCCAAGCCCTCGCTCCGGTTAATCTTGACCCAATAGGCTTTTTTCAGGCGGTCGGAAACAGGAAATAATTTAACGTGGCGAGGATAAAGGAGCCTAAACGTTTTCTGAGCCCACTTTTCAATCTCCGGGCTATTGTTTGCAAAGGGAAGGCTTCCCTTCCCTTCAAGGAGCTGGACATTTTTATTTCCTGCTTCTTTTAGGTTTTTCGCAAGAGTCTCTGCGACGGCCTTATGATCCTTGTCAAACAGTATAAGAACAGAAACATTGATCAGGTTGGGAGCGGTCGCGTTTTCGATCCCCTTAGGGTTTTTTAGGATGATCCCCGCAAAACGGTCGGGAAAGGAACTGGCAAAACGGAGCAAAAAAGGAGTGGCTTCATCCGAAGCACTTAAATAGAAACGGTCTGTTTCAATGCGAAAATTGAAGAGAAGATCTCGCATTAAGCTGAACAACCATTTGCGTCTTTCCCCTTCCGCTCTCACCATCTCTTCTTGGACGGAAAGAGGATCGAATTCAGCATTGAGTTCGAGCCCTTCGGGGACTTCGGGGCAAGCGACAATAAAATCCGTAAGAAAGGATCCCTTTGACCAAACCTTATTCATCAGCTCTTCTGGCTTTCTCCATGCATCGCCCTTTTTCCCGGGGATATCAAGGATGAGGGGCCAACTTTTGGTGACCTTGTATCCTTTCGGGACATGGATCCAAAAGGGAACTTCCTTCGTTTTCTTCGTTGTGATGGCATAACGTTTTTTGATTTTTCCATCACTGAAAAAACCTTTATAGGGAAAAGCCCCATCAAAGATTCGCCTTAAATCTGCAACATATTTGAGGAGGGTCCCCACCTTTTTTCCCCGTTTCTCGAAAGCTTTCAGAAACTTTTCCTTTGCTTTGCGAGCCTTTTTGCGCAGAGATCGAATCTTCTTTCTGTTCTTGGCCCGAATTGATTTGATTTCTTTCTCTTTTTTACCGGTCAAATCTACTTGACTGACCAGGTTGGATTCCGAAACCAATCCAAGCCAAGCTTGGGCCTTTTTATTTAAAGCACTTAAATCGGACGATTTAAGAACAGGAGAAGGAAGGGAGGGATGCTCCCTTTGATCTAAGAAGGAGGTTCGAAAAGGTGAACCGGTGGGAAGGCCTCTGCTCGATGGCCTAGCGTAGCTTGGTGTCGCAGCGTAGCTTGGTGTCGCGCAAGCCCCCCTACCTCCTTGGGAACTTGTCGTTTGACTGTTCAGCCGGGGAAGAACAAAGAGAAGAAAAAGCGAAGAATAAAGGAAAGCTCTCGACCTGGTTGGCATATGTAATCCTAGTAAAGAATTGACGACTCCTGGGCATCGCGGAAATCCAGGCTTTCGGTAAAGGGGGCTACACCCAAATTCTGTAGACTCAGCATACCAGGAGGGACTCTAGCCCACATTATTTTAACCTCGAAACCTCGACAAAGCGTTATTGCCCAAGGATCAGAATTGCTTCTTGCTTGCATTCTTAGGTTTTTCCATTCCGGAGAGACGATCCTGGAAAAACCCGCTCCGGTAAATCCTTCCCCAAAAAAACCTCGACAAGCTTGATTCTCTGTTCTTGCATGATCGTTGGGATCAATCTGGCTGATGTCCTGGATCTGAGCGTTCCTTGCGAAAAACATAAAGGTAATACCTAGGGCGGATTCTGTCCGGAGCCAAAGAAACAGCTCTCTCTAGAAGGGAAATGGCCCGGGAAAGATCCCCTAGACGACCTCGGGCTTCTAAAAGGAAAGCAGCATTGGCCTGACAAGTCGCCCTGTCCCTGAGGTTTTGAGGGGGGGCAAGGCCCTTCTCAGTGTGGGAATTAGGGTGAGAGTCAGAGCGGGAACCTTCCAGAAAAAGCCTAAGAGCTCCCTCTCGGTCTCCCATGGCTTCTCTGCATAGCCCCCAGTTATTTAAAAGCCAGGGAGCCCTTCGACTCTCCCGGGCAGCTTGCTTGTAAATACGGTCTGCTTTGGAGTAGTGGCCGAGAAGCCTTAAAGCAAGGGCGAGATTGGCGCTGGCAAATGCTTGCCCCTTCCAAAGGCCGGCGATTTTTTTAAGGATGGGAAGCCCAGAGGCGTTTCCTCTTCGACTCAAGCGAATGGCCATCTTCCCGAGAAGGCCCGCCAAAGGGACGAGCCATGGCCGATAGTCCATAAGGGGAAAGAGGCTTTGAATCGCAGCGGGAAGGTTCTTGTTTGCTCTTTGATGAAGTCCCCTCATCAACTTTCCTAAGAGGTTCTCTGACCGCCTTTGCGTTTTTTTCAAGTTTTTTGCATAGCTCAGATAAACCTGTTCGAAGGCTTGAGGAGAAAGAGCTGTCAGGAGATGAACTTCTTTTCTGGAAAGTTTGCCTCTTGCAGCCAAGCTGCGGCCCATTTGGGCATAGGCTTTTTGCTTCAAAAGGCCTTCGATCGAAAGCTTGGAAGAGTTTTGACTCATGGCCCCCGGGAAGCTGGCCCCCGGGAAGCTCCACAGAACAAGCAAAACAATGCCATAAGCCCTTGTTCCTATGGACTTTGATGGAGGCATCCGCTTTGGGTTCCCCCTCATGCACGCATGGGAAAAGCTGGGCTCAAAACCATTAATCTTCCAAGAGAACACCATCTCTCTCCTCAATGGAGCCGATCAATTCTGGCCTTTCTCCTTGTTTGCGTAAAGCGACCATGACTTGAGAAACCTTGTCCTTGTCAACAATCAGGATAAAGCCCACCCCCATGTTAAAGACACGCCAAGCCTCTTGTCGATCGAGCTTCCCTTTTTGCATGAGGAAGGGAAAGATGGGGACAGGGGCAAGAGCTGTCGTTTGGACACGGGCACCTAAGCCTTGGGGAAGGACTCTTGGGAGATTGTCAAGGACCCCTCCTCCCGTGATGTGGGCGCAAGCATGAATGCCGCATTCCTTCCGGAGGAGAGGGAGAACCGGATGGAGGTAAGATTTATGCACGGCAAGGAGGGCTTCTCCAATGCTTGCACCCTCGAGTTCCACGGGGCAGTCTTCCACTTGGTATCCGCATTCTTCAAAAAGAATCTTTCGGGCGAGAGAATAGCCGTTTGTATGCAGGCCGCTTGAAGGAAGGCCCACAAGGAGGTCCCCGGATTTGACTTTGGTTCCATCCAAAATCTTGTTCTTAGGCACAGCCCCGATAATGGTCCCCACAAGTTCGAAATCATTTCCCTGGTAAATTCCGGGCATTTCGGCGGTTTCTCCTCCCAAAAGGGCACAGCCGTTTTCTTTGCATGCGAGGGCCAGGCCATGAACCACCTGTGCAAACCACTCAGGATTCAGTTTTCCCGTTCCAATGTAGTCAAGGAAAAACAGAGGGCGGGCGCCCTGGACCAAAATATCATTTACGCAGTGATTGATCAGACATTGGCCTACGGTTTCGAATCGGCCCATCAAGGCAGCGACTCGGACTTTGGTTCCCACTCCATCCGTTGAAGCAACGAGGCATTCTCCCTCTACCCCCGCCTCAGAAGGATCAAAGAGTCCTCCAAAGAGACCGATTTCGGAGAGGACACCGGGGGTCCTCGTGGCCTTGATTTCTTCCTTGGCTTTCCCCAGGGCTACCGTCATTGCATCAATGTCGACCCCTGCTTCCTGATAGCGTTTGCTTGTCATAGTGAAGCATTCTGCCCGGCCTCCTTGTGATTGACAGAGGGATTTCCATGAGATTTTCAAGGGAGAGTTGCTTTCCCTCTGGGGAAAAGCTTCAATCCCCCCTCACCCTCAGGCTATGCTCCCAAAAGAATGAGTCGTAAAATTGCAGTCCTTGGTGCAACCGGTTCCGTTGGAAAAAGCACCCTTGACCTTTTAGAAGGGAGAACAGGGGGAAAAGACGGGCTCTTTCGAGTTGTTCTCATCTCCGCTCATCGAAGGGGAAAGGAACTCTATGCTGCAGGAACCAAGTTCCAAGTCCCCCATTTGGCCTGGACCGGCCTTCCAAATAGCCCCTCGGATTTCTCCGTCGGAGGATCTTATTCTCCGCGGATTCACTTGGGGGCTCAAGGGCTCCTCGAAGCTTTGGAGGAAAGCGACCCCGATTTGGTTTTGAACGCCATAACCGGTGCTGCCGGACTTGAAGCCTCGGCTTGGACTCTGGAGCAGGGCAAAGATCTCCTTCTTGCCAATAAAGAATCTTTGGTTGTTGCAGGCCCCTTACTCCGTCGTCTGGCGGATCAATCAGGATCCCAAATCTTACCGGTCGACAGTGAACATGCGGCGATCCACCAATGTCTCTTCGGCCAGGCTGGTGAAGGCAAAATTCGCGAAGGATTAAAAAAGGTCTATCTTACAGCTTCGGGAGGGCCGTTTTGGGACGCATCTCCCCAGGTGATGGAGAGAGCTCGGCCCGAGGATGCCCTAAAACACCCCACCTGGTCCATGGGTCCACGTATATCGATTGGCTCGGCCACCATGATGAACAAAGCCTTTGAAATCCTTGAGGCTCACCATCTTTTTGGCTTGAGGGAGGAGCAGATCGAAGTTTTGGTCCACCGCCAATCCATTGTGCATTCCATGGTGGAATTTGTGGATGGATCCCTTCTCGCCCAGTTAGGGGTTCCCGACATGCGATTTCCGATTCTCTATTGCTTGGGATTCCCCGAGCGTCTGCGTTATGAGAAGAGCGGGTTTAACCTGGCATCTTTTTCAAGTTTAAGCTTTGAACCCTCCGACTTCGATCGTTTCCCTGCTTTGCGCCTTGCAAAAGAATGTCTCCGTTTGGGAGGAGATTCAGGAGCTGTTCTCAACGCGGCAGATGAAGTTGCCACACAAGCTTTCCTGGAAGGTCGTATTTCCTTTCCCGGGATCCTAAAAACCGTCGAAAAGATACTGAAAAAACATAAAACAACTCCTATCCAAAGCATCGCACAGGTTTTGGAAACGGATCGACAAACAAGAGAGAAAACATGCCAGTCCTTGGTTTCGGTTTAGAAAACATCGGTTACACCTTGATGGTCGTCTTCGGGGTCGGCCTCTTAATCTTTGTCCATGAATTAGGTCACTTTCTTGCTGCGAAGTGGGCCGGGGTCCGAGTTGAAGCTTTTTCCATGGGATTTGGTCCTCCGATTTTTCAAAAAAAACATGGGGATACTGTGTACCAACTCTCCCTCCTCCCCATAGGGGGATATGTAAAAATGGCTGGGGAGAATCCGGGAGAAGGTAAAGATGATGATCCAGGAAATTTGCAAAAAGCTTCGATTCCGTGGCGGTTTCTGATTTTTTCAGGGGGAGTATTGATGAATCTCCTCTTTGCTTTAATCGCTTTTCCCTTGGTCTTTAACAATGGGGTGGATTTTAACGCCCCAGTTTTGGGAACCATTGTCCCCGGCTCTCCAGCTTGGGAGGTAGGTTTAGAGAAAGGGGATAGGATTCTCGAAATCAATGGTGCCCCTGTCCATTCATTTCAAAAGATCTTTACAGAGGTCGCCTTGAGTAACGAAAGGGGACTCCTCTTCCTTGTGAAGAAAAAAGATGGCCGAGAAGTGAAAATACGGGTTCAAGCCCAATTCATGAAAGAGAGCGGTCTGCAACAAATTGGAATCGGCCCTGCCACTGCGAAAGATGTCCGTATCTTGATCACGAATCCCAAAGGGCCGGCATCCAAGGCAGGACTCCAGGAAGATGACATCCTCGTCTCCTTGAATGGAAAACCGTTTAGCGTCGAAGTTTGGAATCGTTTTACGGAAGAGGTCGGCCGCCATCCTGAGGATTGGATCCATGGGGAAAGAAAACTCCAAATTCAATATCTTCGGAAAGGGACCCTTCACAGGCTGAGCCTTCAGGGAACCAGGAAGGTTTTGAAAAACCAAAAAAAGGTTGGCATCCAAATTCCCCGAGCACGCATTGGAGGTCTACGGGGAAATGTAAAAAAATGGGGCCGTCTCAAGGCCGGAAATGTATTGATCGAAGGAAGAGTTGGCGGCAAAAGAATCCCCATCCTTGGAAAGAAAGACCTGAAAGCAGTGCTCTCCTATTCCCCTGCGCAAGGGCCTTGTATTTTAGTGGTTCGCCGAACCAACAAAAACACAAGAGAAATGGGGAATTCCCCTCTCGAAGAAATAAAAGTTCCCAAGCAATTTCGAGGTCCAGAGGGTCAGAAGGCGTTTTTTAAGGACCTCGCATTAACCTTTGATCCTTTAAGTCTTCGCGTCCTTCCTCTGGAGGGACGCCCCGCATACAAAGCCGGGTTACGATCCGGGGACAGGATCCTGAGCATTGATGGGAAACCCCTATCCAATTGGGAATCTCTCATCCAAATCGTTCAATCTGCGGATGGAAAGCCTTTACACTTCGTATGGATGGCGGAATCTTCTTCCGGACCCGAGCAAGAGACTAGAGAAGCAACCATCATCCCCGAGCCTTTAGTTGTTGCAGACTTTGGATTTCGTCCTAAGGCCAGCCCTCTTAGGGAAACCTACAAGGTAGCTGGGTTTCTACCGGCTCTTTCCGCAGGAGTGATGAGCAGCGTCGATACCATCCGGAACCTTTATGCCACGCTCAAAGGCATCTTTGCTGCCCGCGTTTCCTCCAAAAACCTGGGTGGGATCATCATGATTTCGGTGACCACTTATGAAACCGCAAAAAGAGGTTGGACTCATTTCTTATTTTTCTTGGCCATCCTCTCGTTGAATTTGGCATTTATCAACATTCTGCCCATTCCTGTTTTAGATGGAGGACATTTGCTCTTCCTCACAATCGAAGCCATCAAGGGTTCCCCCGTATCCGAACGTGTGTTGGCCTACTCTCAAATGATCGGAGTGGTGTTTATCCTTGGGCTCCTCCTTTTTGTGACTTTTAACGACATTATGCGCCTTTTCCGTTGACGCCTTTTTTCGACTCCGCACCGAAAAGAACCTTCCCAAGCACAATAAGGGGGCTTTGGAGTCTCTGCCGACCGAGGCTTCTCCTGTCCGCACCCTGTGATGTAATGGCGGGATTTGCTCTAGCAGGGGGAAGCTTGGGGGGGGCATCTCTGGAATTTCTTTTCACCCTCATCGGATCACTCAGCCTCTATGGAATGGGGATGGTTTTCAATGATTTGGCCGGCCAGGAGGAAGACCTTGCCCATGGTCACTCCCATAAGCCTTTAATTTCGGGAGAGGTCCAAGCCAAGGAGGCCTTCCTTTTGGGAATCGGCCTCTTCCTCTTGGGGAATTGGGCACTTCTTTCAGGAGGATTTCCTATTCTCTTTGGGGGAATCCTCTCCTTTGCGATCCTTGCTTATGACTTCGGAGCCGCTGGAAGATTGAAGCCCGTTTTCTTTTGGCATGGGGCAGCTCCCCTGCTCCTAGGCCTTTGTCGTTCCCTGAACCTGGGGCTCGGATTTTTCCTTCTGAAACCCCAGCTGACCGGATGGCCCCTTCCCCTCATCTTTCTGGGATCCTATGGCCTCTATACTCTCCTTGTTGGAGTACATGGACGGTTTGAAGACCTTGGGGCTCAAATCCCCTCCAAGATCTCCCGCAGCTTGGCCGGACTGGCCCTTCTTCTTCTTGTTCTCCCCCCCCTCCTCTTGCCTCTTCCCTGGGTCGGTGTCTTCCTTCTTCCTTCACTGTTCTTTGCCCTGAAACAGTCAGACATCCATGCCCGGACAGGGATTCTACTCAAAGGCTTTTCCCGTTTCGGATTTATGCTGGCCCTGGGGTCGAAGGCCTTTGCCATTGCCTCTCTCTGCGCCTTTCCTGCCTGGATCCTTCCTTTTTTTGTCGGTAAAAGGTGGACCTAATCCAGAGTCGGCTTCGGCAACTCAGTCCCATCATCCGGCATGAACCCTATGGATGGAACACGCAGAGTCCCTGTAGTTGAAAAACACCTTTGGACCATTGTTTGTTTCATCATCATGGCCTAGGTCTGTTTCTCGTCTCCTGATAGGCGCTTCGTGCCTCCTCCTTCGTCATAAGACCATTTTTCACCATGAGGGTAAGGGCACGCTTCAGGCGATCGGGATCCCCAACCAAGGCTTGGAATGCTGGAGGTAACGAAGAAGAAAGATCCTCTGGGGTATTCGATGCCTCTTGCCCAGGTGCCTTTTCATTGGTGGATTGTGGGGCAGAGGGGGGATCTTCCTGGAGGTAGACCATTTCCCCTCCCAAGGAGCGATCCTCGGGGTCTAATGCATCCGAGTCGAACTCTTCTTCTACGGGAAAATCGAATTCAACACCTAGTGCTTCCAGCTCACAAGTACCGGTTTCATCCACCTCATTTCCGTCACCTTCTTCCTTTCCAAGAGGCAACCTTGGTTTGGGAGGAACTTCTTGGGAATCCGTAGAAGTCCCCATCGGTTTGCCATCCGGAGGCACGGGTTGCCCTAAATGAAGCTTGGCCGCTTCGGCGGATCCTTCTACCCGAAACTCATCCAAGAGTTCTGTATTCATCCCTGAAAGATGGGGTTCAATATCTGCCTCACTTTTTTGGGTAGCGACGCCCATTGAATGAAGGGATTTGACGAGTTCTTCTGCTCGGCAAAGCGTGTTCTTGAAGAACTCTCGCATTTCTTTGCTGATCTGTTCCGAAAGAAGACGCGCTTTTTGCTCCTCCACCTCCGTTAGTATTTTTGCAGCGACCCGAGTCGTGGATTCAACGAATTCCATCATCTCTCTTTGAAGACGGATATCGAGCGCTTCTTTGCGTTCATCCTCTGCTAAGGTTCGAGCCGCTTCGTTTGTCGAATTCTTGCTTGTTGGCTGTGACCCGAGCCTTTGCCTTCGGCGCATGCTTTTTTCACGACGAAAGGTTTCGAAGAATTCATCATTGTCCATGTTGGAAGGATTCATAGCTGCCCCATTTCGGTCCGACAATGGACCCATTCTTTCTATCGGCAGCCCTTCCTCCACCTCCTGAATTCCTTGGCAAATTGGATCGCATCCTCACGCCCATGAATTTTCCCTTCCGATCTCAAATCTTCGATCTCGTCGAGGATTTGGCGAAACAAGGGGCCTGGTGACCATCCCAAGTGGATCAAATCTTTTCCATCCAAGAGGGGCCTGGGAGGTAAAGGTGGAAGTCTTTTCCAGGCTTCGAGAAGTTTTTGATAGATCCCCAATAACCGATGGCTTCCCAAACAGTCGGCTTGGTGAAGAGCTAAGTGCTCCAAAAAAAGAGGATCCCGAAGAAAGGTTTCTTGCTTTCGTTTCCGCCAGTTGGGAAAGGAGGCAATTCGGATATGTTCCTCGATGAGGGAACAACAATCATTGCGGATTTGCTTCGGAACAGAGAATCGATCCAAAATCTTTTTTGTGTGTTCAACCGAGACGAGGTCATGGCCATGGAACCGAATGCGATCCTCCCCCACCGAATAGCAATCTTTCTTTCCCGTATCATGAAGAAGGGCCGCCCAGGCGAGGGCGGGTGAGATGGGTTCTTTCAGATTAGCCAAAACACATTCAGTATGGAGGAGAACGGGCCCTTCAGGATGAAAGACCTTAGGTTGAGGGACCTCTTTTAAGGCCAGCAATTCAGGAATCCATTCCTTCAGAACACCTGAATTCAAGAGGAGGCGCAAACCTCGTGCTCTCCCTTTTCCCCGGAGGATTTTTTGGATTTCTTCTCCCACTCGAGTCCCACTGAGTTCCCTGGTGAGAGGAGCCGTTTGGCAGATCCCTTCCCAAGTTTTTTGTTCAGGAACAAATCCAAATTCGGCTGCAATGCGAATCCCCCGTAAAACCCGCAAAGGATCCTGGCTCAATTGAACCTCAGGGATGCCAAGGACACGCAATCGCCTCATCCGCAAATCGTCTATTCCTTTACATGGGTCAATGATTTCCCCCGACCCCAAGTCCTGATAAAGGGCGTTAACGGAATAATCCCTCCGAGGCCAATCCCTCTGGAGTTCTCGATGGAAATGGACTTTGCCCGGGTGTCGGTAATCTTGATAATCCCCTTCAGAGCGGAAACTCGTCAACTCCATAGCTGTCCCGCCCACCTCAAGGAGGAAGGACCCAAAGTTTTCACCAAGGGCGCTATCCTTCGACCAGGAACTTGGCAGAAGACTGCGCAACTCTTGAGGGTAGGCAGAAGTTGCTAAGTCAAGATCCAAGGGATATTGGCCCAAAAGAAGATCCCGGACACTCCCTCCACATAGGTAGAGGGAGTGTCCTGCCTTCAAGAGAAGGTGAGCCAAATCCCACACCTCTTTAGGGAGGAAGGCCAGTGTCCCTTCAAATCCACGATGCCTTTGGATCATCTCTTTTCAGGTTCTTTTTCTCAGCTCCAAGGGTAACCTCGTCAAACCCATGGGAATCATGAGAATGGCTCCTCAGGAATGCAATGTTCCGCTGCAAAAGCGAACAACGAATACAAGAAAATGAAGGAAGCAATAAGAAGAAAGCGATCCCTCCGTTTCGGATTGGGAGATTTGTTAGTCATCCTTTCGTTCGCCCTTCTGTTGTTTTTAAGTTTTCATCCCTTGGAACTGGGATTTGCCGCTGCAAAGAAAGAGATCCAAGCGACTCAGAGACTCCAAACTTGGTCGGAAACCCTGGCACGAAAAAACCTCCACGATGCCTTTGCCCAATTTTTGAAAACAGTCCTGCAAGACCGCCGATTTCAACTTGTCGAGAAGGAAGAGACCGGGATCCCCTTGCCTTTTGTTCCCATTCTTCAAGATTTGGATTTTCAATACGGGCTTTCTCTTCCCGCTTTAGCGAAAAAAAATCAAGGGATTTGGATTGCAAAGGAACGAACAGGGAACCAACTCTGGGTCCAAACTATGAGACCGACCTCCGACCGAGATCCAAGGCACCCAAAGAAAAGGCTTCAAAATCTAGCGGAACAACTCAAATCCAGCCGTTTTGGAAAATCTTTCCCTTCTTATTGGAAAGAGGTTTTAGGAACCAAAAACATCCAAACCTTCCCCTCGGGAATCTTGAAGCAGGGGACCTATTTCTTTGTTCATACTCTCTTGGAAGAGCGTGGCCGAATGGGGATAGGAATCTATGCTTGGCCTGGTCTTCGCGGAAGAGATGGCTTTGCCGCTTTCTTCTTTCACCCTGGAGGGGGTGTGAGACAGACGAGGAATATGGTCCATGCTTACGAAGGCTTGGCCTCCTTCCCCCTTCCACGCGCGGGGTTAAGACGCCCCAGTTCCAAAGCCGACCACAAGGGCGAGTATACCGGCCTTGATGGGAACACTTGGTTTCCCATCGATTTCCATCGCTAGCCCCCCTCTTATACTCAATCCCTTTTCATCCAAGTTCCCCATGAAGGGGGCAGCTTGAAGGCTGCCGGCTAAAAGATGGCTATTTGAGTTTTTCCCAAAACTCTTCAGGCATGTCGTGCGCGATTTTTAGGGCTCCGTTGGCTCCTCCGTAAATGGGTTCTTCAATCCGAATCACGCGTCCAGAACCAAGCTTCTGATGCATCCCATCCTCAATGGCCCGATCCAAACCCCGTATCAGGGATCCACCTCCTGCAAGAAGGACGCGCCCCTTGAGACGTTCCTGGAATTCGGGGTCGAAGCTTGCGACTAGTTTCCCCAGAGCCTCAACAATGGGAGGAATAATTTTTTTGCAGGTATTTTTGACAACCTCGGTGACTTCGAATGGGGTGGGTTTGCCAGAAACCGGAAGGTTTACCGTGATCGTCTCCGAAGAACCGGAAACGTAGGCATATTTTTCTTTGATCTCCTTTACCATATTGATCGTGAAATCTGCTCCCGGACAAGCTTCTTGGAAAGCCTTGAAGAGTTCCTGGTCCAGGTAATCACCCGCATAAGTCAATGTAATTTGGTCGGCATCCTCAGGCATGGTCCCATGCATTCTGCACAGATCTGTCGTTCCCGCCCCGATATCGATCACAAGAACATCCTCGAGCCAATCCAAGCCATAGGCGACTGCAAAAGGTTCGGAACAGAGCATGACGGAATCTACAGATTCTCGGGCAGCCTCGATAATGGCCTTTTTGTTATGGATGCTGGCTTGGGCAGGAGCCCCAATGACGGCATAAACCAACTCGTCCTTTCGGGCCTTGGCCAAGCGGATGGCCTCTTGAAGCAAATCCTTCGCCGCCCGGAGGTTGCCTTCACTGTCCTCACCATCGCCCGATTTAAGAACCCCATGCTCAAGAGGCTTGTAGAGATTGAGAGACAGGCGTTTTTTAATGGCCTCATCCCCATAGAGGACTTCCTTTCCAAGGAGTTTCATCGCGACAACATCCTTGGGATACCCCACAGCGGAGGCCACAGTTTCTCTCACCCCGTTACTTGCAGAAATGGAGGTGCGAGAAGTCCCCAGGTCAACTCCAATATAAAGAACTCCATGCTCCTTGCTGGGGCCTTCAGCTCCAGCCTCGGAATCAGTTGCCGAATTTGTGTTCGTTTGTTCGTCAGTCATCTAATCCTCTCCAGTCAATCGAATCCCCTCGGGTTTCATCGTCTTTTTTGATCCATAAGGGAATTCCTAAGAATCTTTTTGTTGCAGTTCGAGATTGGCCTCAAAAATGGAAGTCATCAAAGTTTTCTTCTTTTTAAATTCAGGGTCTTGGCTGGACAGCCCTTGCACCTCTTTATAAATGGAAGAAACTCCCAAGTCTTCAGTAACTCCCGTCAGGGCTTCTTGCAGTCTTCCCTCTGTATGGTCCAAGGTCTTCGTCACCTTTTGGAGCCGCCGGTTGAGAAGATCCACTTCTTTTCGAAGTTCCAACTCTTTCTGGGCACGGACCCGTTTGCGCTCTTCATCCAATCGTCCAAGAAAGAGACTCAGGAGCTCTTCCTGGATATCAAGTCCCTTCGCACCAAGCTTTGCTTGACCCAGGAGTTCTTGAACTGCTAGGACCAACTCCTGATCCTCCGCAGCAGTTCGGACTCGTTCCTCACGAACAAATCGTTGGCGCTTTTCTTCGATTTCCCTTTGGAGGGTTTGCAACTCGTTTTGAAGAGAAGCCACTTGGCTCTTAAGGGACTCTTTTTCTTCTTCCGTCTCCTCTTGAACTTTTTTTAAAGATTCTTTGTTTCTGAGAAGCCGCAGAAATTCGGCGCGCGTTTCGTTCGCAATCTCTCCATGGGTGAGATTGGGGTTGAATCCGAGGGCCATCCGGGCTTTCAAGGTGCGATGAACCGCCGTCTCAATCAGAGCGGAGATTCGATCGATTCCCACCACATTGACCCTGTTGATCCCCTTCTTCTTCAGTTGATCAACTGTGGTCCGGTAGCTGAGCTTCCGAACTGCCTGTTGGATCTTCTTCTTTATGCCTCGGGCCATTGTGTACAGGATAATGGTGTCTCAGGAGAATGGTATCTCAGGATAATGGTGTCTCAGGATAACCGTAGCGAGGATCCGTGGAAGGATCCGCCCCCCTGATTCCCAAAACAAAGGTACCAAGGACGTTTCCCCCCAACTCCTGAAGAGTTTGAAGAGCCATCTTGGTCAATTTTTTGGAGGAAGTCTCCAACTTGATGACCAGGAGGGTCCCATCCGCCCGTGCACTGAGGATTCCTGCATCCGTAAAGGGTAGGACAGGCGGAGTGTCAATGAGGACGTAGTTGTATTCCTCCTTCAAGGTGGAGAGCAGCTCTTCGACCTTGCCTGAGTTGAGGAATTCAGAAGGATGAACTTTTTGCAAACCTGCCCCGATAAAATCCAGCCCTGGTTTTCCTGAACTCCGAATGGCTGAGCGTAAAGGAATGCGCCCAAGCATGAGATCTGTGAGACCTGGTTCCGGGTTGAGCCCAAGCAGCCTTTCTACTGAGGGGAGCCTGAGGTCGAAATCCAGAATGATGGCGCTCTGGCCCTCAAGCTCGGCGAAG